>JAOIYV010000009.1 GCA_028226735.1 Candidatus Pelagibacter sp. | reverse complement strand
CTTTTGATCAGAATTTTAAACTTTTAATTCCATTTACTATAATTTTAATACCCTCATTTTTGTCCATATTTTTTGGCTTAGTAACGTATTTATTTTCAATTTTTTATTCAAAAAACACAATTACTTCATTTTTAATTTTTTCAGTCTTATTTGGTGGTATTGAATTTATAAGAGGTTCAATACTTACAGGATTTCCCTGGAATTTAATTGCTTTTAGTTTTTCAGAAAATATTGATTTTATTCAAATTATATCTATCATTGGAACTTACTCATTTAATCTATTCTGCATCTCTCTATTTACAGTTCCTGCCCTAATATATTTAAAAAAATCAAAAAAAGAACTTTTAGTATGTATTTTATTAGTGTTACTTTCGGGCGTTTTTTTAATTTTTGGTAATATAAAAAAAAATAATTTTAATTCTTTAAAAGCTGTTAAAAATTCTTATAAGATTAAGGCTATATCTTCAAATATCAGTCTCGATAGATTTTATTCAAAGCAAGATGAATTAAAAATAATAAATGAGCTTATAATATTAAGTGCTTCTGAAAAGACTCACCCAACAATCTTTCTGTGGCCAGAAGGAATTATTCCAGAAAGTAATCTGAGTGAGATAAGTAAATACAAAAATTTATTTTTAGATGAATTTAGTGATGATGATTTAATTATAATGGGCCTAAGGAGTGAGGAAGAAAATGAAAACGAAAATTTATTTTTTAATTCAATGGCTGTATTTAATAACAAACTAGAATTAATCCAAAAATATAATAAGGTCAATCTGGTACCTTTCGGTGAATTTATTCCTTTTGAGAATATTATGAGTTTAGTTGGTCTTAAAACTATTACAAATAATCATCAGTCATTCTCTATTGGTGATAATAGGACACCCTTTAACTTAAGTAATGAGAAATTTGATTTACATTTATTGCCCTTGATCTGTTATGAAATAATTTACTCAGGAAAGTTATCAAAAGATAAAAATTTTGATTATATAATTAATATTTCCGAAGATGGATGGTTTGGAGATTCTGTTGGACCAAAACAACATTTTTCACACAGTATTTTTAGATCGATTGAAAGTGGAAAATATATAGTTAGATCTGCAAACAATGGTATTTCAGCCATTGTAAATCCTATCGGCGTTGTAGAGCAAAAGGTGAAGTTCGGATCAGATGGTAATGTTGAGTTATCAGAGAGTAAACTAATTAAATCAACACCTTTTATGTTATTTGGAAACAAAATCTTTCTAATACTAATTTTATTATATATTTTTTTAATATTTTCATTTAATAGACTTACAAATGAGTAATCTTAAAAACTTTTTATTTACAAGTGAGTCTGTTTCAGAAGGTCATCCTGACAAAGTATCAGATCGTATTTCAGATATGGTGGTTGATAGTTATCTTTCAGGTGATCCCTTTTCTAGAGTGGCCTGTGAAACATTAACTACCACAAATAAAGTAGTTCTTGCAGGAGAGGTAAGAGGTCCTGAAATTAAAAAAGATGATCTTATTCAAAAAGTAAGAGATTGTATAAAGGATATTGGCTATGACCAAGAAGGTTTTACCTGGAGAGAGGCAACTAAAATAGAAAGTCATCTTCATTCACAATCTGCAGATATAGCAATGGGTGTAGATTCCTCAGGTAATAAAGACGAAGGCGCTGGTGATCAGGGAATAATGTTTGGCTATGCTTGTAATGAAACAGAAGAACTAATGCCCGCACCAATTCACTACTCTCATAAAATCTTAAGACTTATGGCAGAAGATAGGAAGTCAGGAAAGTTAAAAAACATAGAACCAGATTCAAAAAGCCAAGTTACTTTTGAATATAATGATGGAAAACCAACTAAAGTTAAATCAGTTGTAATATCCTCACAACATTCTGCTGATGTAGATCAGGCAAAAGTAAGAGATTTGCTAAGACCGTATATGTTAAAATCAATTCCAGAAAAATTTTTAAAAGATTTTGATGAAGATGATTTTTATGTAAATCCAACTGGAAATTTTGTAATAGGTGGACCAGATGGAGATTGCGGATTGACTGGTAGAAAAATTATTGTTGACACTTATGGTGGAGCAGCACCTCATGGAGGTGGAGCTTTTTCTGGAAAAGATCCAACAAAAGTGGATAGATCAGCTGCTTACGCAGCAAGATATATTGCAAAAAATGTTGTAGCGTCTAAAATTGCAGATAGATGTTTAATTCAACTAGCTTATGCTATTGGAGTTTCAAAACCTTTGTCTATCTATGTTGATTTATTTGATAATGATTTAGAAAAAAACAAATATGTCTTAGAAAAAATTTTACAAAATTTTGATTTAAGTCCGAGAGGAATACGAGAAATGCTAGACCTAAATAAACCAATTTATGAAAAAACGTCAGCTTATGGTCATTTTGGAAGACAAGCAGAAGATAATGGCTCATTTTCTTGGGAAAAAACAGATAAAAGTAACATTTTCACCAAATAGTAGCTATTGAATTAAAAAAAAATCTTTATATATTGCCCTTACATTATTGAAATTACAGAATGGGCTTTAGCCCATTTTTTTTTGGAGTTAATAAAATATGTTAAACAGAAGATCTGATAAATTAGAATTATTAAGAATAGCTGAGGCAGTAGCGCTAGAAAAATCTATAGATAAAGAATTGATTATTAATTCTATGGAAACAGGAATAGCAAAAGCAGCCAAATCTAAATTTGGCCAGGATAATGAAATTAAAGTTTTAATAAATAGAGAGAATGGTGACATCGGTATTTTTAGAAAATTAATAATTGTAGAAAATCCAGAAAATACCAACACAGAAATAAATCTTCAAGATGCGATAATTTTAAGTGATGAAAATAAAGATAAAAAGATTGGTGATGAAGTTTTACAAACACTGCCCTCATTTGATTTTGGTAGAATAGCTGCTCAAACAGCAAAACAAGTTATTAGTTTTAATGTTAGAGAGGCTGAAAGAGAAAGACAGTATAACGACTTTATAGATAAAAAAGACTCAATCTTGAGTGGTATTGTTAAGCGCTTAGAGTTTGGTAATGTAATAATAGACTTGGGTAGAACAGAAGCAATAATTCAAAAAAGTGAAATGATTCCCAGAGAAAATATTAAAGCAGGAGATAGAATTAAAGCTTATTGTTACGATGTGAGACGAGAAACTAGAGGACAGCAGATATTTTTATCAAGAGCTCACCCTAAATTTATGGAAAAATTATTCGTTCAGGAAGTTCCCGAAATTTATGATGGATTAATAGAGATTAAATCTTCAGCAAGAGACCCTGGTAGTAGAGCAAAAATTTGTGTTAAGGCTGTTGATACATCATTAGATCCAGTAGGTGCTTGTGTTGGGATGAGAGGATCTAGAGTTCAAGCAGTAGTTAATGAGCTTCAAGGGGAAAAAATTGATATAGTCAATTGGTCAGAAGACCCAGCAATAGTTGTTTCAAATGCACTTTCACCTGCTGAAGTGCAAAGAGTAAATGTTGATAGTGAGGCAAAAAAATTAGACGTTATATTAACAGAAGAAAATTTAAGTAAAGCGATAGGTCGTAGAGGACAAAATGTTAGATTGGCTACAAAATTATTAAATTATGAAATTAATATAATGACAGACCAAGAAGACTCTGAAAGGAGACAATTAGAATTTAAAGAAAAAACAGAAAACTTCGTAAAAAACTTAGAATTAGATGAAACTTTAGGTCAATTGCTTGTGGCTGAAGGTTTTTCTTCAATATCAGATATCAAAGACAGTACAGCTGAAAGTTTAATGAAGATAGAAGGGATTGAAGAAGATACTGCTAATGCACTTATAGAGAGAGCTAAAGAATTTCATCAAAAAGATAAGGAAGACACTACCAAAAGAATTAAAGATCTAGGACTTGAAGATAATCTTATTAATCACAAAGGTTTAACTCCAGGAATGTTAGTAACTCTTGGTGAACAAAAAATTTTAAATCTATCAGACTTTGCAGACCTCGCATCTGATGAATTAACAGGTGGTTATGATATAGTAAAAGGCGAAAGAATAAAAATTCAAGGATATCTTGAAGATTTTGCTTTATCTAAAACAGAAGCAGATGAACTAATTATGTCTGCAAGAAATATAATTTATAAAGATTGAGTAATGAAATATGGAAAACAAAAAAACAAAATTAACACTCTCGGGCATAGCCAAGAAGTCGATAGAAAATATAGAGTTAGCAAAAACGCAAAGTAAAAACTCAGTTGTAATTGAAAAAAAACTAAATAAATTTGCTCCAAAAGGTAACTTTAATAGATCCACCGGTTTAAAAACAAAATCTACAGTAGGTCCTTCTGGAGGTACTCCTTCTAGAAATACTTTGTCACCTAAACCTTCTTCACCAATTACTAATGACTATGAAAAGCGAAAATTAGCTGAACAAAGAGCTACCAGAAGACTCAAAGGTGAGTCTGGTGATAAAGGAAAAACTGGAACAAAAAAAAGAGAATTAAAACTAACTGTTTCAAGGGCTCTAAGTGATGAAATTGAAGCAAGGTCAAGAAGTATGGCTTCACTTAAAAGAGCTAAATTAAAAGAAAATAGAGAACTTACTAAAGAAGAAATACAAGAGAATTTAAAACCAATAAAAAGAGATGTAAATATTCCAGAAGCCATAACTGTCAGAGAATTAGCCAATAGAATGGCCGAACAATCCAGCAATGTTATAAAACATTTATTTGGTATGGGTGTGACAGTTACTATTAATCAGTCACTAGCCGCAGACACAGCAGAGTATTTGGTAAAAGAGTTTGGTCACAACCCTATAAGAGAAACTAAAGCTGAAGAAATTATTCAAAAAATAAAAGAAACTAGATCAGAAAATTTAAAAAATAGACCACCAATAGTAACTGTAATGGGCCATGTAGATCACGGAAAAACTTCTGTACTAGATGTTTTAAGAAGTGCAAATGTTGTTTCGGGTGAATTTGGAGGCATAACGCAACATATCGGTGCATATCAAATCGAGCATAAAGCAAATAAAATTACATTCATAGACACCCCAGGTCACGCAGCTTTTACTGAAATGAGAGCCAGAGGATCAAAGTTAACAGATGTTGTGGTACTAGTTGTGGCAGCAGATGATGGAGTTAAACCACAAACTATAGAATCAATCAAGCATGCTAAAGCAGCCAAAGTTCCAATTGTAGTTGCAATTAACAAATGTGATTTACCAGATGCAGACCCACAAAAGATTAAAAATCAACTTTTAGAATATGAGCTTATTGCAGAAGATTTATCAGGTGATACTTTGATGGTTGAAATTTCAGCAAAGACTAAAAAAAATTTAGACAAATTGGTAGAGTCTATTGTTCTACAAGCTGAAATTTTAGATTTAAAAACAGACTTCGAGTCCAAAGCCACAGGTATTGTTTTAGAGTCAAAAATAGATGTCGGAAGAGGACCAGTAGCAACTGTGGTAGTAACATCAGGCACAATTAAAAAAGGTGACTTTTTTGTGAGTGGATTAAAATGGGGTAAAGTAAGAGCATTGATTAACGATAAAGGTCAAAATATTAATGAAGCACCACCATCAGCACCCATAGAAATATTAGGAATTAATGGTGCAGCAAAATCAGGAGATGATTTTATAGTTTTAGACTCTGAAAAAGAAGCAAAAACATTGAGTGAGAACAGAGCTGAAGAAACTAAAGATGGAAAAAATCCTTTAACTTTCGCAACTCAAGACTCAGCTTTTGCAGATAAATCAATTGAGGAATTAAATATCATTGTAAAATCAGATGTACATGGATCATCAGAGGCAATTAAAGGAGCCATAAATCAAATCACTCACGACGAAGTTAAGCCCAAAATTATTTTATCTGATATAGGAATGGTCACTGAAACAGATGTCACTTTAGCTAAAGCATCAGATGCTGTATTAATTGCATTTAATGTTAAACCAAGCAAAGAAGCAAAAAAATTAGCAGAAAACGAAAAAATAAAAATTTCGTCATACAATATTATTTATGAGGTTTTGGATCATATTAAACAAAAAATGTCAGGACTTCTTTCTCCTGATGTTCAAGAAACAGTTACAGGAACTGCTCAAATTTTAGAAATATTTAAAGTTTCAGGCACAGGAAAAGTTGCTGGTTCAAAAGTAACTGAAGGAGAGATAGCTAGTGGATCTGATGCTAGGGTAATCCGTGATGGAGCAATTATATATACTGGTAAAATAAGCACTATTTTCAGAGAAAAAAATCAAGCAAAGCAAGTAAGTAATGGTCAAGAATGTGGAATAACTCTTAAAGACTTTATCGATTTTCAAAAAAACGATACAATAGAGGCTTATAGTACTACTTCAACAGAGAGAATGGTATAATGGCTGATAGAATAGGAAAACCAGTATCACAGAGACAATTACGTGTTGGAGAGATGATCAAGCAATCTTTAGGCATGATTTTTTCTAGAAATGAGGCTAAGGTCCCAAATTTAGAAACAAACACTATCACAGTCACGGAAGTAAAAATGAGTCAGGATCTTAAAATTGCAAAAGTATATGTATTACCTTTAGGAGGAAAAGATGCAGAGGAAGTCATTAAAAAATTAAGAGAATATTCTTTTTTAATTAGAAAGGTTTTATCTAAAAAGGTAATTATGAAATTTTTACCAAAAATACTTTTTGCTAAAGATGACTCTTTTGAATACGCAGAAAAAATAGAAAACTTAATAAAACAAACAAATAAATAGGAAAATAAATAACATGACGAAAAAAGTAGAGGAATTAAAAATGCATGATAAGGACACCGGTTCTTCAGAAGTGCAAATTGCATTTTTAACGGATAAAATTGAAACTCTTTCAAAACATATTAAAGAATTTAAAAAAGACAAACATTCTTCCGTTGGATTGTTAAGAGCAGTAAATAGAAGAAAGAAATTGTTAGAATACTTAAAGAAAAATAAAATGGATTCTTACAAAAATGTACTGTCGAAATTGAATTTAAGAAAATAAAAATCAAGTTAGATAGAATGGAACAAAACGAACGAAACGAACGAAACGAAATGGAAATGAAATGTTTAAAGTATATAAGAAGGAAATCGAAGTAGCAGGCAAGAAAATAAGTTTAGAAACAGGTAAAGTAGCAAGACAAGCAGACGGAGCAATCATAGCTTCTTGTGGAGAAACAGTTATTTTAGCAACAGTAGTAGGAGCAAAAAAAGTAAATCCTGACATGGATTATTTTCCCCTATCTGTAAATTATCAAGAAAAATATTACGCAGGTGGAAAAATTCCAGGTGGATATTTTAAAAGAGAAGCAAGACCAACTGAAAGTGAACAATTAATCTCAAGATTAATTGATAGACCTATCAGACCATTGTTTCCTGGTGAATTTAAAAATGAGGTTCAGTTATTACCAACTGTAATTTCATACGATAAAGAAAATCAACCAGATATTCTTGCAATAACTGCCTCATCAGCAGCATTAGCTATTTCTGGAATGCCTTTTATGGGTCCAGTAGGAGCTTCAAGAGTTGGTTATGTTGGTGGCAAGTATATTCTTAACCCATCAAAAGCTGAATTAGAAAATTCTAGTCTAGATTTAGTTGTGGCAGGAACTAAAGATGCTGTGCTTATGGTTGAGTCAGAAACAAAAGGTTTAACGGAGGAAGTAATGTTAGATGCAGTTAAATTTGGTCATGAAGGCTTTGTTCCAGTAATCAAAATGATTGAAGAACTAGCAAAAGAATGTAGAAAGCCCGAATGGACTGTTGAAAAGAAAGATTTATCTGAAGTTAAGAAAAAACTTGAAGAAAATTTTACAGCAGATTTAACTAAAGCTTTTGGCACAATAGATAAGCAAGATAGATCGAATCAAATTTCAGTAATTTCTGATAAAGCGAAACAGCTTTTTGCAGATAATGAAAATTATTCTGATTTTAATGTTAATGATGAATTAAAAAATCTTGAAAAGAAAATTGTTAGAACTGATATTCTTAAAAATAAAAAGAGAATTGATGGTAGAGGTTTATCTGATGTAAGAGCTATCGAATGTGAAGTTGGTGTTTTGCCAAGAACTCATGGTTCAGCATTATTTACTAGAGGTGAAACGCAAGCAATTGTAGTTACTACCTTAGGTACTTCTGATGATGAACAACGACTAGAAAGTTTAGATGGACAGCATAGAGAAAGATTTATGCTTCATTACAATTTTCCTCCTTTTTCAGTTGGTGAAACTGGAAGAATTGGAACTGGAAGACGTGAAGTTGGTCATGGAAAATTAGCATGGAGAGCAATTAATTCTTCACTTCCTTCAAAAGAGGCTTTTCCATACACTTTTAGAATAGTATCAGAAATTACTGAGTCTAATGGTTCTTCTTCAATGGCTTCTGTTTGTGGTGCATCTCTCTCATTAATGGATGCTGGTGTACCTATTAAAGAGCCAGTTGCAGGTATTGCAATGGGTTTAATTAAAGAAGGCGATGATTTTAGTGTTCTATCCGATATTTTAGGTGATGAAGATCATCTTGGAGATATGGACTTTAAAGTTGCTGGAACAAAAGATGGAATTACTTCACTTCAAATGGATATCAAAATTACTGGTATTACTTTTGAAATCATGGAGCAGGCTTTAAAACAGGCTAAAGATGGAAGAGTTCATATCTTAGGTGAAATGAATAAAGCATTAAGTGAGTCAAGAGCTGATGTTGGACAACACACTCCAAAAATGGAACAGATAACTGTTGATAAAAAAGATATTGCAGCTGTTATTGGAAAAGGTGGTGCAACAATCAGAGAAATTGTTGAAAAGTCAGGTGCAAAAGTTGATGTGAATGATGAAGGTGTAGTGACAGTTGCTGCTCCAGATGAAGAGTCTAGAAACATCGCTATGCAGTTTATTAAAGACATCACAGCAAAAGCTGAACTAAATAAAATTTACTCAGGTAAAGTAATGAAAATTATGGAGTTTGGCGCATTTGTTAACTTCTTAGGTAAACAAGACGGTCTTGTTCACATCTCAGAACTTGCCCCTAAAAGAGTAGAAAAAGTTACTGACGTTGTTAAAGAAGGTGACGAAGTAAAAGTTAAAGTAATTGGTTTTGATAGAGGTAAAGTTAAACTTTCAATGAAACAAGCTGCTGAATAATTAGTAACTTAAATATAAATTCTAAACCCCTGGAATGAAAGTTTTGGGGGTTTTTTTTATTGAGAACTAAATGTTGCGCTTACATCACCAAATGCGGATGAAGTCACTTCAATTAATTCTTTGTTATTAATAGGAACTGGAAAACCATATGCACCAGTTAAAATAAGATCACCTTTTTTTAGAATATTATTTATTTTACCCAGCTCTTTAACTAACCATTGTACTTCTGACAACATATCATAAGGCCATTTTTTATCGGACCAGGTATCTATTATTTCTTTATCATAGATAAGTTTAAGATCAGTAGTTATATTATTCTTTGGTAGTTTATTTTCAGTACCCAAAACAATACCAGCATGAACCGCATTGTTTGCAAGAAGCTCTGCTCCATGAGGTGTATCTCCATAAAAAACAAGATTATGTATTTCAATTAGTGGATAAATTGCTTCAATTGAATCTATAATACAATCTGAAGAAATAAGGTTAGGACTTAAGTCACGATTTATTTTAATTCCAAATTCTGCTTCCATAGCTGGATTGGTATAATTTTTTTTATTTAAATTAACTCCATCAGCGTATAATTCATTTTTCCAAAGTCTTCCATACGCAGGTTGCGTAAACCCCATTTTCTTTTGAGTCTCTTTTGAAACACAACCTATTTTGTAACCGATAACTTCCTCACCTCTTTTCTCTCTTAATTTTGATACTTCCGATTGAACATTTAAAGCATCAGCATTATTCATATTTACTTTATCTTTAAATATTGCACTAGGGTTTTTTGCGTCATAATCTTCTAAAATTTTTTTCGCAAATAATTCTAATTCTTTTTGTGTTAATTGAGTCATCTTAAAATAAACTTAACTATGTTTTAGGTAATATTTTTGGGATCGGGCATTCCAACCTTGTTATACCCAGCGTCTACGTAGTGAATTTCACCAGTTACACCGTTTGCTAGGTCACTTAGTAGATATAATGCCGAATTTCCAACATCATGGATATCTACGTTTCTTTTAAGGAAAGAATGATCTTCATTCCATTTGTATAAGAATTTTGCATCTCCAATGGCAGATGCTGCTAAGGTTTTAATAGGTCCAGCACTTATTGCGTTTACTCTCATCCCTTTGGCACCCAAATCTCTAGCAAGATACTTAACACTTGCTTCAAGAGCTGATTTACATACACCCATCACATTATAATTTGGAATAGCTTTAGTAGATTCGTAAGTTAAAGTTAACATGCTACCACCATCTTTCATTATCTTAGAAGCTTCTTTTGCAACTTCAGTAAATGAAAAACATGAAATTAACATGCTTCTTAAAAAGTTTTCTCTAGTAGTATTTAAATATTCACCTGACAATTCTGATTTATCTGAAAAAGCTACTGCGTGAACTACAAAATCGATTTGTCCCCAGTGAGATTTAATATCATCAAATAATTTTATTACTTCTTCTTTATTTTCAACATCACAACTAAATGTGGCTTTTGAATTTAATTTTTCAGCTAAAGGGATTACTCTTTTCTTTAAAGCATCCCCAAGATAAGTGAAAGCAAGTTCTGCTCCAGCCTCTGCAAGTTTTTGTGAAATACCCCAAGCAATAGATCTTTCATTGGCAACACCCATGATTAATCCCTTTTTACCCTTCATTAAACTCATTTAGACCTTTTCAAAAATTAAAGTTGCATTTGTTCCACCAAAACCAAAGCTGTTTGACATTACAGAGTTTAATTTAACATCTGTTTCAGTTTTAGTTATAATTGGAAATTTTTTAGCTTCATCATCCATGTCGGTGATGTTAGCAGAGGCTGTGATAAAACTATTTTTCATCATGATTAAACTATAAATTGCCTCATGAACTGATGCAGCACCTAATGGATGACCTGATAAAGATTTAGTAGAGCTAATTTTTGGTACCTCAGCACCAAATGCTTCTCCAACACCTCTTAATTCTGTTATATCCCCTACTGGAGTAGATGTTCCATGTGTGTTTAAGTAATCCATTTTATTTTTAGCAGTTGCTAAAGCCATCTTCATACATCTGACAGCACCTTCACCTGATGGGGCTACCATATCGTACCCGTCAGAAGTTGCACCGTAGCCTGTTAATTCAGCATATATGTTTGCACCTCTTGCTTTTGCATGTTCGTACTCTTCAAGCACTAAAACTCCACCACCTCCTGCTATTACAAAACCATCTCTAGTCTTATCATAAGCTCTTGAGGCAGTTTCAGGTGCATCATTGTATTTAGAAGACAATGCAGTCATTGCATCAAACATTGCAGTCATAGCCCAGTGCAACTCTTCACTTCCACCTGCAAAAACAACATCTTGTTTACCCATTTGAATCAATTCACTTGCATGACCTATGCAGTGTCCACTAGTTGCACAAGCAGAACTCATCGTATAATTCACTCCTTTAATTTTAAAAGGTACAGCAAGTGTTGCTGAAGATGTACTAGCCATAGTTCTTGGAACAACAAATGGCCCCATTAATTTTGGAGTTTTAGCTCTTGTCTTATCAACCGATAAAACTACATTTTCA
Organism: Candidatus Pelagibacter sp.; assembly: GCA_028226735.1. The sequence goes on along the minus strand of JAOIYV010000009.1, from coordinate 21,244 downwards.
ATTGATGGACCACCCGAACCCATAACAATTCCAGTTTTAAAATTACTTACATCATTTTCTTCTAATCCAGAATCAAGAATGGCTTCTTTCATAGCAATGTAATTATAAGCAGAACCAGAACCCATAAATCTAATTGTTTTTCGATCAACATGATCTTGAAGATTTATATTTGGTTTACCATGAATATGACTTCTTAGGTTATGTTCTTTATATTCTTCATGAAAAGAAATCCCTGATTTTGAATTTAAAAGAGATTGATAAACTTCTTCTTGATTATTCCCTAAACAAGAAACAACTCCTAAACCTGTGATAACTACCCTTTTCATTATTTAAATAACCCTACTTTTAAATTCTCTGCAGAATAAATTTTCTTATCATCAGCATATAATAATCCATTTGCTAAACCAACTGATGTGCCCCCTGGTGACATAATTTTTTTCATATCAATTACGTATGTTGCTTTTTTAACACTTTTTAAAACCTCACCTGTAAATTTTACTGTACTCACTCCTAAAGCTCTTCCTTTTCCAGGATTACCAAGCCATCCTAAATAAAAACCAACTAACTGCCACATAGCATCTAAACCTAAGCACCCAGGCATAACGGGATCTTCTTTAAAATGACAATCAAAAAACCAAAGATCAACTTTGATGTCTAATTCAGCTTTTATAAGGCCTTTTTTGAATTCACCGCCGTTATCGTTGATTTCTGTTATCCTATCAAACATAAGCATTGGTGGAAGGGGTAATTTTGCGTTGCCTGGTCCAAAAAGCTTACCATTTCCACAGCTTATTAAATCATTATAAGTAAATGAGTTTTTTTTCATAATTTTAAGCAACTTAATACTTGATTTATTAAGATTATAATATAGAAATAGTTTAGAATTGTTATAAACAATGATACACAATACAAATATTTACATTGAAAAACTAAGAAATTCAGGCTTAAGACCCACTAAACAGAGGCTAAAGATTTGTGAAGTTCTATTTTCTCCTGAAAAAACATTCCACTTTACTATAAGTGACCTTACTAAAATTATTCAAGAGAAATTAAGTGAAAAAATTTCTTTGGCAACAGTTTATAATACTGTTCACGCTTTTAAAAAAAAAGGTTATTTAAAAGAAATTTCTATAAATAGTGACAAAAGCTATTTTGATACAAACGTTTCAGAACACCACCATTTTTTTGATGAAGATACCAATGAATTAATAGATTGTGGTGATGAAGAAATAGATTCGGTAAATATTAAAAGAAATATTACTGGAAAAAAAATAAAATCAGTTGAAGTGTTAATTAAAGTTGCAACTGATAATCAAAATCAAAATTAGTTCAATAATTTCAATAACTTAACATTTAGATTAAAATAATTCTAAAGTATTGACTTATACTTTAGAATTATTATATAGTGTTCATAATCATTAAGGAGAAAAATATGTCATTAAAAGGAAGTAAAACAGAAGAAAACTTAAAAGATGCATTTGCAGGCGAAAGCCAAGCAAACAGACGTTATTTATACTTTGCTCAAAAAGCAGATATTGAAGGTTATAACGATGTAGCATCTGTATTTAGATCTACAGCAGAAGGTGAAACAGGTCACGCACATGGACACCTTGAGTATCTTGAAGAAGTTGGAGACCCAGCAACAGGATTGCCGATTGGTGAAACTAAAGCTAATTTAGCTTCAGCGGTACAAGGTGAAACACATGAATATACAGACATGTATCCAGGTATGGCAAAAACAGCTAGAGAAGAAGGCTTTTCAGAAATTGCTGATTGGTTTGAAACTTTAGCAAAAGCTGAAAAATCACACGCAGGTAAATTCCAAAAAACATTAGAGTCTATTGCGTAAATAAAACTTAATTTATGGTGGGGTTCTTCCTCACCATAAAATCATTAAATTATAAAATTTTAAATATGAGTAAAGAAGGCAGCATAGATGCACCCATTAGGCATCCAATAAATTTTGAACATCCTGATTTTTTAGACCCCAAAAAACTAGATGACGAAATGAGAAGAGCATTCGACATCTGTCATGGATGTAGGAGATGTTTCAATTTATGTGACTCGTTTCCAAAATTATTTGACATGATTGATGAGTCAGAAAATGAGGATGTAAAAAGTTTAAAAAGTGAACAGTTTGAACCTGTAGTAGACGCTTGCACATTATGTGATATGTGTTTTATGACTAAGTGTCCTTATGTTCCGCCACATGATTTTGATTTAGACTTTCCACATTTAATGTTGAGATATAGAACGGCTCAAAAAAAATTAAATAAATTGCCTGCCGTGCCAGCGCAACTAGCTCAAATTGATAGAAATGCAAAAATAGGTGTAATGTTATCTTCATTAATAAACTGGGCATCAAGTATTAAAAATACATTCTTTAGAAAAATATTAGAATTAGTTGCTGGAATTGATATGAGAGTTAAGCTTCCCACTTATAATTCAGAAACATTTACAAATTATTTTAAAAAAAATAATATTCCAACAAATAGTGAAGCCCCATCTAAAGATAGAAAAGTTGTAATTTATTCAACATGCTTCGTTAACTTTAATAAAAAAGACACAGGAGTTGCGGCTTTAAAAGTTCTTAAAAAAAATGGTGTTGAAGTTCAAGAAGCTTATCCAGGCTGTTGTGGAATGCCTTATCTTGAGCAAGCAGATTTACCAAAAGTTGTAGAGCAAGCCAAAAAGGTTTCAAAAGATTTACTGGAGTGGGTAGACAAGGATTATCAAATTATTACTTTAACAGCCAGTTGTGGTTTAATGTTAAAATTTGAATGGCCTTTACTATTACCAAATGATGAAAATATTAAAAGACTTTCAAAAAGTGTTAGTGATATAGATGAATATATCGTTGATATAGCACAAAACGAAGGCCTAGCAGAAGGTTTACAGGAAATTGATGGTGGAGTAACAGTTCACAATGCATGTCATGCCAGAGCACAAAATATGGGTATTAAATCCAGAGATATGCTGAAATTTATCCCTAATATAAAAATGGATGTTGTTGAAAGGTGTGCTGGTCACGGCGGAACCTTTGGTGTGATGAAGGAAACTCATGATTTAGCTTTAAAAGTTGGAACACCGACAGCAAGACAAATCAAAAATAAAAATAATAAATATATGGCCTCAGACTGTCCCTTAGCAGGTAAACATTTAAAACAATTAGAAGCAGATACAAATATTGCTAATGATGAGGCACTACACCCCATCGAATTAATGGCAAAAAGTTATAGATTGTAATCATGTCAAAAGAAAACAGAATTATAGAAAAAGCAGATTTAATTCCAGCAGATGTTTATGTTAAAAATAGAAAAATGATTAGAAAAGAACTTGTAGAATTTAAAAAAAATAGAAGAATAGCACTTGGTCCATACGCAACTTTTTATTTTGAAAGTTTTGAAACTATGCTGGCACAAGTTCAAGAAATGTTACATATAGAAAAAGGTGGTGATGAACAGTTAAAGGATGAGCTTATAGCATACAACCCCTTAGTTCCAAAAGGCAAAGAGCTTATTGCAACTCTAATGTTTGAAATTGATAATCCAGTTTCTAGAGCAGCATTTTTGGGCAAAGTAGGCGGAATTGAAGAGAAAGTATTTATAAAAATTGATAATGAAGTTATTGAAGCATTACCCGAAGAAGATGTGGATAGAACTTCAGCTGAAGGAAAGGCTTCATCTGTACAATTTATTCATTTTAAGTTTAATGATGATCAAATATCTAAATTTAAATCAGGCAATATGAACATAGAACTAGGGATAGACCATGTAGATTATTCGCATACTACAAAATTAACCTTAGATAATGTTAAATCATTATCAAGAGATTTTATTTAGTAAACCCCCAAACATTATCATTTTTAACCCAACCAGAATAATTCTCAGTAGTTACGTTACACCAACTGTTACTACATTTTTTTATAACTAGCATTCTGCCCTTTGCTAATCTTGCTCTTGGTTTAGAAAAATTAGAGGGTTTTTTGAATAAAATTTTATCCACTAGAATAATAATAGAATTTGATTTTTTAAGTTGTGAAACATGAATCCAGCCACTATTATTTTTTAAATCAACAATTCTTCGAAAATTTTCTTTTTTATCTATTTGTTTTACAGGTAGGTTTATTTTTTTATAGATATACTTAATTTCAGAATCAAAACTTGGTCCATATCTAACGTTTACTTTATTTTTTTTTAGAGATAAAAATTTTTCTTCAGCATTTAAAAGCTGTGGTAATAGAACCATTAAAAATAAACTCCAAGCAATTATATTTTTCATTTGTTGCACAAGCAGTTCTTCTTTTTCTTTAATTTAACTTTTCTAAAGCTTAAATTAAGCAGATCAAGAATAAAGATATATCCGTCAAGTCCTTGACCAATATTTAGTATTTTTTTTAATATTTCATTTGCTTGAATGGTGCCAACTATTCCTGCAACGGTACCAAGAACACCTTCTGACTCACAGTTAAGTAGATCATCTGAAATTTTAGATTCTTGAAAAAAACATTTTAGACAAGGAATTTTTTTATTTTTAAAATCAAAAGTAAATATATGACCGTCAAACTTGCTTATTGCACCTGTGACAAGTATCTTTTTAAATTTTAAGCAAAAATCATTTAATAAAAATTTAGTTTGGAAGTTGTCTGATCCATCAACAATATAATCATAGTTGTTAATAATTTTTTTAAAATTTAGACTATTCAATCTAATTTTGTAAATATTAATTTTTATATTTTGATTAATCTTTTTTATTTTATCTTTTGCTACTTTAACTTTAAATTTTCCTATATCTTTTGTTAGGTAAAAACTTTGTCTATGTAAATTTGAAAGACTAACCTTATCATAATCTACAATGCCTATTGTACCAACGCCAGCTCTTGAAAGAAATTCTGCCACAGGAGATCCCAGACCCCCAAGACCAACAATTAAAACTTTTGATGATATAATTTTTTTTTGACCGAGAGTTCCAATATCCTTAAGAACTATTTGTCTTGAAAATCTCTCAATTAAATTCTTATTTAATTGATTTTTCATTTACCAGTAGAACCAAATCCACCTGTACTCCTAATAGTTTCTGGCAAATTTTCATTTTCTTCTAAATCGATTTTAATTACAGGTGTTAAGACCATTTGAGCAACTCTATCATTATTATTGATAACAAAATCCTCGTCACCATGATTAAAAAGTATAATTTTAATTTCTCCCCTATAATCACTATCGATAGTTCCAGGAGTATTTAAGACTGTTATATTATTTTTTACAGCAAGTCCTGATCTAGGTCTTATTTGTATCTCATAACTGTCAGAAAATGCTAAAGAGAGTCCAGTAGGTACTAAACAAGAGCTTTTAGGAGGGACTGTTAGGGGCTTATCTATGAATGCCATTAAATCCATACCAGAAGCTCCAGATGTTTTGTAAGCTGGAAGTTGTACATTTGGATTTAATTTTTTAACTAATACTTTTACCAATGAATTCTAATTTAGTTGTTCAATAACTCTATTAATTATTTCATCCGAAATTTCAGATTTTTTTTTAAAAATAAGTTTTTCATCTTCAATTTTTTCATTTTTATAAAGGATTGTAACTTCATTAAAATCTGAGTTAAAACCAATTGATTTATTTGAAACATCATTTGCAATCACCCAATCACAATTCTTTTCTTCTAATTTCTTTTTGGCATTTATTTTGATATCATTTGTTTCTGCAGCAAAACCAATAACAAGTTTTGGCCTCAGTGAATTATGTTTCGAAACATAATTTAAAATGTCAATATTTTTTTTAAGCTCTAAATTTAAAAGATCTTGTTTTTTTATTTTTTTATTTTTTTTTTCAGTTACTTTAAAATCTGCCACAGCTGCTGAAAAAATTGCCACATCTACTGGTAAGTTATTTTTTGTAGCCTGAAACATTTCATCTGCAGTTTCAACTCTAATTAATTTTATATCATCATCCACATCTAAATTAGTAGGTCCTGATATTAATGTAGTATTAAATCCTTTTTTAGACAAAGATTTTGCTAAAGCATATCCTTGTTTACCAGAAGATTTATTAGTTATAAATCTTACAGGATCAATATATTCATTAGTTGGACCAGCAGTTACTAAAGCTTTATATTTTTTATTTTTATTTAAATTATCAAAATAAAGTTCAATTTCTTTTAAAATTTCATTTGGTTCAGTCATTTTTCCTTCACCGAACTCTCCACAAGCCATACCACCAATTTCAGGTCCAATTATTTTGTAACCATAAGACTTTAATTTTTTAAGATTTTCTTTTGTAGATGGATGTTCCCACATCCTAACATTCATAGCCGGTGTTAAAAAAATATCTTTATCAGAAGCTAGAATTATAGTAGATGCAAGATTGTCAGAGGATCCAGTGCTTAATTTAGAAATAGTATTAGCAGTTGCTGGAGCAACAACAATTACATCAGCCCATCTTGAAAGTGATATGTGGTCCATTTCTGCTTCATTTTTAACATTAAACAAATCATCATAAACTCTTTCTTGAGAAAGTGAGGCAACAGATAAAGGTGTAATAAATTCTTTGGCACTTTTGGTAAGAATAGTTTTTACTTTAGCTCCTCTTTTTTTTAACAGCCTTATAAGTTCTAAACTTTTGTATGCAGATATTCCACCACAAATTATTAAAAGTATTTTTTTTTCTAAAAAATTATTCATTGAGCAAATTAAAATACTACTAAGCCTAAAATTACAAGCAGTAATAAACCAACAATAGATTGATTTCTAAATGCTATCATGTCAGATTTTTTTTCATTTAGGGCAGTATAGGAATTTGAATTTTGAGGGATATGCCCACTAGCTAAAAGAGTTAAGGCTTGATTTGCTTTATCCATAATTTCAGGAAACTCTGGTAATCGTTTTATAACTTCAGCTGTATTTTTTAACCCCTCATTTAAAGTATTAATAGGATCTTTTCTTTCTCTTAACCAATTTTCTAAGACAGGTTTTGAAGTTTCCCAAATGTTTGTGTTGGGGTTAAGTTTTCTAGCTACACCCTCAACAACAACCATAGTTTTTTGAAGCATTAATAGCTGAGGTTGAGTTGGCATATTAAATTTTTCAGTAACATCAAAAAGCTGTTTCAATAATTTTCCACCAGATATATCTTTAACTGATTGACCAAATATTGGCTCTCCTATTGATCTTAATGCTTGTGCAAGATCATCTACTGGTACATCCTTAGGAACTAGACCAGCAACTAAATGCACTTCAGCAACTTTTTTGTAGTCTCTCTGAATAAATCCAAATAAAATTTCAGCCAAAAATCTTTTGCTGAGATTGTCTAATCTTCCCATAATACCAAAATCTATTGGTACAATTTGTCCATTATTATCAATGAAAATATTTCCTTGATGCATGTCTGCATGAAAAAAACCATCTCTAACAGCATGTCTAAGAAAATGTTGAATAATATCAGAGGCAATTCTTGAGGTATCAATATTTCTTTTTTGTAAATCTTCAGTTTCTCTAATCGAGACACCATCTATCCAATCAAGTGTCATTACGTTTTCACTTGTAAAATTCCAATAAATTTGAGGAACTCTAAATCCAACGTCATTTTTTGTATTTTCAGCATATTCATTGGCTGCTGCAGCTTCAAATCTTAAATCCATTTCTAAGTTTGTTATTTCCTTAAGCAAGAAAACAACTTCGATTAATTTTAATCTTTTTGTTTTTTTTAAAAAGGTCTCAATAAAAAAAGCAAAAAGCATCAAAGCGTCTATTTCTTCATTAAATACTTTTTTAATTTCCGGCCTTAATATTTTGATAGCAACATCTTTAATAGTTCCGTTATCGTTTATTTTTGCTTTATGAACCTGAGCTATTGAGGCTGCAGCAACAGGCTCGCCCAAATCTATTATAGAATTAAATGTTTCTTCTCCTAAATCTTTTTTAATTTTGTTTTTAGCCTCCGATAAAGAAAAAGCAGGGAGTCTGTCTTGTAAATTTTCAAGCTCTTTAGCTAACTCTTCTCCTATAATATCTGGTCTAGTAACTAAAAATTGACCAAGTTTAATAAAAGTTGTACCCATCGATTGTAAAGATACAGAAAGTCTTTGACCTTCTGTCGTATTTGAATTTACTTTTGAAGAATTTGTAAAAGAGAAAGAAAGAAAATAAAAAAGAATTTTAATTGCAATTGGTGGTTTTTTAAACTTAGAAACTATATTTAAAATATCTGATTTAGCTAATTTTCTACCCAATTTAAATAAAGTAAATAATTTTTTAATCATTAAATCTTCCAACCAGAGTGAATGGCAACAATTCCACCAGATAAATTTCTATAAGTACAATTTTTAAACTTATTTTTTTTCATTAATTCAATCAACTCTTCTTGATTAATAAATTCCTCGATACTTTTTATCAAATATTCATAAGGTTTTTTCTTACCTACGATTAAACTACCAATTATGGGAATAAGTTTTGAATAATTTTTATAAACAAAATCCAAGTTAGAATTCTGTATTTTGGAAAATTCCAAACACAAATAACGACCACCTGGTTTTAAAACACGATATGCCTCTGAAAGCGCTTTATCTAAATTTTTAGTATTACGAAGTCCAAAGCTAATAGTATAATAATCAAAAGAATTGTCTTTAATCGGTAATTTTTCTGCAGGAGAAATTAGCCATCTAATATTTTGGTAGATATTTAATTTTGTTTTTCCTTTTTTAATCATTCCCTTATTTGGGTCGACACAAAAAACTTCACTATCCTTATCTGTTAAATCCAAGAAAAGTTTACCAAGATCCCCAGTTCCACACGCAACATCAATTAATTTTTTTCCTTTTGATGGATTCATCAAGTTCATCATATCCCTTTTCCAAACTCTATGAATTCCTATAGACATAAAGTCGTTCATTAAATCATATTTATCATAGACACTGTCAAAGACTCCTTGCACAAGTCCTTTTTTATTTTGGAGATATTGTTGCATATTAAATTTATTATTTGTTGATAATATAGTGTGAAATGCCAGAATTACCAGAAGTAGAAATAGTTAAACAATCATTAGCACAAAAAATACAGCAAAAAAAAATAAAAAAAGTAATAGTTAAAAACAGAAATTTGAGGTTTAAAATTCCTACAAAATTCGAGCAAATATTAAAAGATAAAGTTATAAAAAAAGTAACAAGATTTTCTAAATATTTAATTTTAAACTTTGTTGATGACTCATATTGCTTAATTCACCTAGGGATGTCAGGTACCATTCATTTAATTAAAAAAGATAGTTTAAATAAATTTACCAACACTAGCTTTTATAATTCTTCTACTCTTCCAAAAAAACATAACCACATTGAAATTCAATTCAAAGATTTAAAAATTATTTATAATGATCCTAGAAGATTTGGTTTTTTTATATTTATAAAAAATAAAGAAGATCTTTTGAAGAAATTTAAACATTTAGGTCCAGAACCACTTTTTGATGATTTTAATTTAAGATATCTTTTAAGTTATTTTTTAAATAAAAAAAAGGATATTAAAAGTTTTTTAATCGATCAAAAATTTGTATCAGGTATTGGAAATATTTATGCAAATGAGATTTTATTTTTAAGTAAAATAAGTCCATTAAAACAAGCAATGAATTTATCTAAAGTAGAATGTGAAAAAATAATTTTTTTTTCAAAAAATGTACTTACAAGAGCTATAAAAAAAGGAGGATCAAGTATTCGCAATTTTAAAAATACTTCTGGCAAAAGTGGGAGTTTTCAAAATGAGTTTAGAGTTTACCAAAGAGAAAATCTAAATTGTTCAAGGAATAAATGTGATGGTAAAATAATAAAAATATTTATATCTAATAGATCGACCTTCTTTTGTAATATCTGCCAAAAATAACCAATTATTCTATTGACCAGTATAAGTTCTCGAGCTATACCACTGCAAATATGGCAAATACAAAATCAGCAATTAAACGAATTAGAAGAATTACCAAACAAACAACTGTCAATAAAGCTCGAAAGAGTAAGTATAGAAACGCCATTAAGAAGATGAAGCTTCTTTTAGATGATAAAAAAAAAGCAGAAGCTTTAAAGTTCTTACCTAAGTTGAATTCTGAATTAATGAAAGTTGCAAAAACTGGCATTATAAAAAAAGCCAATGCTTCAAGGAATATATCAAGAATAACTAAAAAAATCGCAGCTTTGTAAGCAACCACTTATGGTTGTTTTGAAAAAATTCAACTAAAAGTATTTATACTAAATATGAAAGTTATCTAAGTTTAATAACTACATCTAGATTTAGTAAAAGAAAAATTAATTTCCTATCTAAAATTTTACACCTACAAATTTTAAATATAAAAAATATATTTTTAAGAGAACCTATAATGGGTTTAAATTATTATAAAAAATATTTTCACGTAGAAATCGATTCACTTGTAGATTTTATTTTTTTTCAATAATTCCAATATATTTATTGCAAAAATATTAATTTACTTCTAACTGGGATTATTCCTACAAAATAATGTCTAATAATAATATTACTCACAACCTAAAAAATATTTCTTCTGAAGGACTAGACTGGTCAGTTATTCAAAAAGATCTTAAGAACAAATTGGGAAACGATATTTACGAGAGCTGGATTAAGAAAATAGACTTTGTTGAAGAAATGAGCAATTATATTTTGTTATCCGTTTCAACAAGATTTATAAGAGATTGGATTACCTCAAGGTATTTAGATCAAATTTTACAAATTGTTAAAGCATACAAAAAAGATTTAATCCGAATTGAATTTAAGATAATAGAAAAACAATCTGATATCAAAAATGGAGAGAGTGGTAAAACTTTTGAAAAAAATGAAAATGTGTCATTTATTAAAGATACTTATTTACAGTATAACAGAATAGATCCCAATAAAAGATTTGAAAATTTTATTACAGGTACTAGTAATAAGTTGGCATATGAAGCCTCATTAAAAGTTTCTGAAAATATTTCACATTATAATCCACTTTATATTTATGGTGGAGTTGGAATGGGTAAAACTCATTTATTAAATTCAATTGGCTTTTCTTTAAAAACAAAAAATAAAGTTATGTTTATTTCAGCAGAAAGATTCATGTATCAATTTGTAAAATCAATTAAAGCTAACGACATGGTAAAATTTAAGGAATATTTCAGAAATACTGATATTTTAATAATAGATGATATTCAGTTCATGAATGGCAAGGAAGCAATGCAAGAGGAGTTTTTTCATACTTTTAATGCTTTATTAGATAAAGGTTCACAGATAATAGTTTCTGCTGATAGAGCGCCAAACAAACTTTCTAGAATTCAAGATAGGATTAAATCAAGATTTGCTGGAGGCTTAGTAGTTGATATACAAAAACCTGATTATGAACTTAGAAGCAAAATAATTAAGCAAAAAACAGAAGAGTTAAATGTTTTTTATTCTAATCAAATTAATATTTCAGATGAAATACAAAATTTCATTAGCTCAGAAATTACAACAAGTATTAGAGAATTAGTTGGGGCCATTAACAGAGTGGTATCTTTCTCTAGAATATATAATAAAGTTCCGAATTTATCTGAAGTAAAAGTAGTATTAAAAGACTTATTAAATATAGGTGAAAATAAAGTTACTATTGATTTAATTCAATCATTAGTCTGTAAATTCTTTAAAATAAGTAAAAATGAAATGCTGTCATCAAGAAGATCAAGATATCTTGTAAGACCAAGACAAACTGCAATTTATTTAACTAAAATTTTAACATCTAAGTCTTTGCCAGAGATAGGAAGAGAGTTTTCAAATAGAGACCATACTACAATTATACACTCAGTTAAAACTATAGAGAGATTGAAGGAAAAAGATCCTGAAATGACTAATAATATAAATAATTTAAAAAATCAGATACTATATAACAAAGAAAATGAAATTTAACGTCAATCAACAAGATTTGCAACAAGCCTTAAATTATTGTCAAGGTGTAATTGAAAAAAGAAGCACACTTCCAATTTTATCCAATGTTTTATTAAATGCGAGTAATTCAAATTTAACAATTACTGCTACTGATTTAGACCTAATATTTATTCATCAAATTAATAATGTCGAAGTTCTTGAAGAAGGAAAAACCACAACAGTTTCATCTACTATTTATGATATAGTAAGAAAATTTCCTTCTGGAAAAAAAATAAATTTATCATTATCAGATACAAATAAACTCCAAATAGAGTCAGAAAAGTCTAATTTTAATCTTAACTGCTTAAGTCCTTCAGAATTTCCATTAACAGATGAAAATTTTAATCAAAATGAATTTTCTATCAGATCAAAACAACTTTTAAAGCTATTAAATAAATGTAAATTTTCAGTTTCTAATGATGAAACAAGACATTATCTTAGTGGAATATTTTTTCATCAGAACCAGATAGAAGATAAAAATTTTTTAACAGCAGCTGCTACTGATAGTCATAGAATGTCTATATCAAAAATAAGATTAGACCAGAAAGTAGACTTTGAACCCATTATACTTCCTAAAAAAACAATATTTCAACTATGCTCTCTTCTAGAGAGTTATGATGGTGATGTTAAGGTTTCGAATGTAAAATCTAAAATTAAATTTGAATTAGAAAACAGTATATTGATATCTAAATTAATTGATGGAAAATTTCCAAACTATATTCAGGTAATACCAAAAAATAACCAAAAAAAATTAGAAATAGACCTAAAGTTGTTTCTAGACTCGGTTGATAGAGTTGCTTCAGTTTCATTAGATAAAAAAGATGGAGTAAAATTTAATTTATCAAAAGATATTTTAAATTTATCAGTCAACAATACTAATAGTGGTGATGGGAAAGAAAGTTTAAATGTTAAATTTGAATATGAGTTAGAAATTAGTTTTAACTCTAAATACTTAATAGATGTTGCCTCTCAATTGGATGGAGACAAAATAGAAATTTTTTTTAATGACACTGGTTCACCTGCTTTAATTAAAGATCCAGGAGATTTTGATAGTATTTATGTGGTAATGCCCATGAAGGGTTAATTTAAAGAGTCTAGCTCAGAATAGATTTCATCTTGTAATTTTTTTAGAAAAATATCTTTGTTAAGTCCAGAATCGATACACTTTAAAATTGAAATAGTTAAAATTTTATTAGATTTTTTTAGACCGTATTTTGGCCACACAAATCCAGAATTAATCGCTATTGGTTGGCACGGTATTTTTAATTCATCATAAATTCTACTGGCCCCTTTTTTAAAAGGATCTCTATTTTCAGGAGCTAGACGGGTTCCCTGAGGAAAAATTATTAAGGGTCTATCTGATGATTTGGTCTGTTTTAAAATGTCATCGAAGAATCCTAAGTTTTCTTTAGAAACTTTGTTTCTTTTTATTGATATCGAGCCAATTTTTTTAAGATACCATCCAAAGATTGGTATCATTAGTAATTCTTTTTTTAGAATAAAAACAGGTGAATTAAAAATTGTTTGTAAAAAAAAAGTTTCAAACATAGATTGATGTGATGAAGCAATAAAAAATTTTTTGTTTTCAATTATATTTTCTTTGCCTTTAATAATTATTTTTGTTGATAGAAAAATTTTTAAGCAAAAAGATGACCAATAGCCCATAAATTTTCCACCAAGTAAAACTATTTTTTGAGGTAAAAAAATTGAAGGTAAAAATAAAATAGAAATGATAACAATCCCCGAAAAAAAGAAAATAGAAAATAAAAAATTTCTTATCATTTGAATCAAAAGTTACATTAAATCTGTAAGCTTTTGTCTTTTTTTTAAAACATTAATTTTTGATCCTTGAACTAGTATTTCTGGTGGCTTAGGTCTTACATTGTAATTAGAGCTTAAAGACATTCCGTATGCCCCAACATCACACATAACGATTAAATCTTTTTCTTCTAGTTTTTGGAATTTTTTTAAATTGGTAAATTTATCTGTGCTTTCACAAATTGGTCCTACAAATTCATAAGCTTTTCCTGAAATTTGTTTTTTTTTGAATACTGGTAAAGTTTTATGGTTTGCACCATATAATGCAGGTCTCATCAAATCATTCATTGCAGCATCAAGTATAACAAAGTCTTTTTTTTCACTTTTTTTAATATAAATAATTTTTGAAATTAGTATACCTATACTGCCAACTATTGATCTACCAGGCTCAAATATAATTTTTGACTTGTAGTTTTTTATAAATTTTTTTATCGCAAGATTATATTTTTCATAAGCAAGTTTTTTACTATTCTTCTCATAAGTTATTCCCATGCCCCCACCCAAATCAATAAATTCAAACTTATGTTTAGTTTTTTTAAGTATTTTATCTATTACATTCAACATTTTTTCATAAGGTCTATGATCTAAAATTTGGCTCCCTATATGCACACTTAAACATTTAAGTTTAATATTTTTAGATTTTTTAGAATAGTTAACTATTTCAAAAAATGTTTTCTCACTAACACCAAATTTATTTTCTTTCTTTCCTGTTGAGATTTGACTCAGTGTTTTTGCATCAGTATTTGGATTTAATCTAATTCCAATATTTATAATTTTTTTTTTTGATTTAGCAATTTTTTCAATTTCAATAATTTCACTTTTAGATTCAGCATTTATTAATAATATTTTTCTATCAATTGCGTAGCTTAGCTCAGCTGATGTTTTGCCAACTCCTGAAAACACAATTTTTTTTGGGTTTACTCCTGCTTTAAGTGCCATCATTAATTCTCCAATTGACACAACATCTGCACCTAGTCCTAATTTTCTAATTTCTCTAATTAGGTTTACATTAGTATTAGATTTAATAGCAAAACATATTAATGGTGAAAATGATTTAAAACTTTTTTTAAAGTTAGTTATATTTTCTTTTAATTTTTTGTATGAATAACAGTATGTGGGAGTGCCAAATTTTTTAGCTATATCCCGAACTTCAACTTTTTCTATTAGAAGATTTTTATTAACATATTTCATTAAATCTTGAACATAAATTTATAGTTTTTACTGGCTTTGTATTCAGGGTCTGCTTTTTTTCCACATGATATCAGTAAAGTACAAAATATAGAAATTAGAATTAATTTTTTTATCATTTTATGTTTTCTTATATTTTATTATCATTTTTTTAATATTATCAAAAGATGTTCCACCATAAGATTTTTTTGAATTTACCGAGTTTTTAAGGTTAAAAATTTTTAATACATCAATTGATAGCTTTGGTTCAATTTTCCTTAATTCTTCAATGCTTAATTCATTTAGTTTTTTCTTATTTCTCTCCGCAAAATTAACGATGAGAGCAGTTATTTGATATGCTTTTCTGAATGACATTAAATTTTTTTTTACAAGATAATCAGCCAAATCAGTAGCTGTAACATAACCAGAATTTGCCAGCTCTAGCATTTTTTTTTTATTTGGTTTTAAATTCTTTAAAACTTCGTTTAGAATTGCAATACAGTTATTAAGAGTTTCATTAGATTTAAATAGTATCTCTTTGTCATCCTGAAGGTCCTTAAAATAAGAAATTGGAAGACCCTTTAGTATAGTAAGCATTGAAAATAAATTACCATATGTTGAACCAGTTTTTCCTCTTAAAAATTCCAATAAATCAGGATTTTTTTTTTGAGGCATTATTGAGGAGCCAGTAACAATCTTATCTGAAAGATGAATAAGATTAAAACCATCAGAGTTCCATATAATAAGTTCTTCAGCAATTCTTGAGATGTGCATAGAACAAACTGATGTGCTATATAGAAAATCTAAAACAAAATCTCTATCAGACACAGTATCTATTGAATTATTAGTTGGACCTTTAAATCCAAGTTTTTTAGATGTAAAATCTCTATCAATATTGAATGACGTACCAGTAAGAGCAGCAACTCCAAGTGGACATTCATATAAATTCTCTAGGTTGTTATTAAATCTTAGTTTATCTCTATTAAACATTTCTACATACGCCATTAAATAATGAGCAAAGGAAACTGCCTGTGCGTTCTTTAAATGTGTAAATCCAGGCATGATAGTTTCAATATTTTTTTCAGCAATTTTAAGAATTGTTTTTATGAGAGAAGCTAAATTTTTATTAATCTCTTTGGTTGCTGAGGTAGTCCACATTTTAAAATCTGTTACCACTTGATCATTTCTAGATCTTGCAGTGTGTATATGTCCTGCTTCTTCCCCTATTATTTGAAACAATCTTTTTTCTATGTTCATATGTATATCCTCATATTCGACATTGAATAAAAATTTATTTTTTTTAATTTCTTTCTCAATTTTATTTAGTCCATAAATAATTTTATTTTTAACTTTAAAAGAAATAATTTTTTGCTTAAATAACATCTCTACATGGACAATAGATCCGTCAATGTCTTGTTTAAAAAGCTTTTTATCAATATCTATCGAATTACCAACCCTTTGAAATAAAGCGGAAGGTCCATTTTTTATCCTTGAACTCCATATTGCCTTATTGTTTTTATTTTTTACCATGATAATTAATTATACATATTTAGTATGAAACTTTTAATAATATTTATTTACTTAATAACTACTAGCTATAGTTATGCAATAGACAAACCTAATATTAAAAATTTAGTTTTAAAAGAAAATCCCAAAACTTATGATGAGGTCATTTTTAAAGATAAAAATCAAAAAGACGTTAATTTAGCTAATTATAAGGGAAAACTAATCGTTCTAAATTTTTGGGCAACATGGTGTGCTCCATGTAGAGAAGAAATGCCCTCATTAGATAATCTACAGTCAAATAGTAGGTTGAATAATTTAAAAGTTTTTCCAATAAATATTGGACAAGAAGATCTTTCAAAATCAGAAATTTTTTTTAAAGAATTGAATATTAAAAATTTAGATATTTTTTTTGACTCTACAATTACATTAGCAAAAAAATTTACACTAAGAGGCCTTCCAACTACAATTTTATTTAATAAAGAAGGCGAAGAGTTTGCGCGTATTATAGGATCTATCAACTTTGATAATGAGGAATTTATAAATTGGTTGGAGTATTATAATTAATTTTTAAAAAAGTAAGCAAAGGACACTAAAGCTATTATAGCTATAAATTGAAGCAGCACTCTTAATTGCATTAATTTATTTGAATATTTTTTACTTGATTCCCCACCTTTAAAGAGTGTTCCAATACCAAGTATCATTACAACCGCAACTGCTATCAAAAAAACTATACTCAAAATTTTAACAATTGTTCCTGAAATCATATTTATATTGTAGAATATTTTTAAAATAAAAAAACATAATAAATCATCTATGACATTTTGCCTTAAAACAACAATTATAAAACCAGAAATTATTGAACCGATCAATAATGCAGTTATTTTGCTACATGGATATGGAGGTGATGGCAAAGACATTAGTTTGATAACTTTAAATTGGAAAAGATTTTTGCCTAATACTATTTTTTTGTGTCCAAATGGTCATGAGGAATGCCCAATTAACCCATCTGGTTACCAATGGTTTGATTTGACTAGGGACGAACCTAAATATATTTTAGAAGAATCAATAAAAGCTGAAAAAAAACTTCAACAGTTTATTGATGAGGTAAAAAAAGAATATAATCTTAAAAGTTCTCAAATTTGTTTATCAGGTTTCAGTCAGGGGTGTATGATGTCTATAAATCTTGGTTTAATAAATACTGAAAATTATAATTGTGTTGTTGGTTTTTCTGGAAAAATAATTAATCAAGAAGATTTAGTTAATAGAAAAACTTCCTCTACAAAAATGCTCTTGATTCATGGGGATTTAGACGCAGTTGTTTCACCAACTCACTTACTAGAAGCCAAAGATTTTTTGATTAGAAACAATGTAGAAATTGAAACTAAAATGATAAAAGATTGTGAACATAATATTCCAATTGAAGCTTCAAGCAAAGCTTTAAATTATATAAAGACTAACTTTAAGATTTAAAAAATCTTTAAAAAAAATTAATTACTATTTATTGATAAAATAATTTATATCAGCTAAGATTTTAAAAAATGAAATTTGCTGAACAAAATCTATCTTTAGAAAAATGCCCGGCGTTAGTTTTAAATGCTGATTATAGGCCTTTAAGTTATTATCCTCTGTCACTGTGGAGTTGGCAAGATTCTATAAAGTCTGTATTTTTAGATAGAGTAATTATAGTTAGTAATTATGACAGAATAATTAGAAGTCCATCTTTTAATATGAAATTACCTAGTGTGATTGCTTTAAAAAGTTTTATCAAACCTCAATCCAATCCAAGCTTTACACGGTTTAATGTTTTTTTAAGAGATAAATTTTCCTGTCAGTATTGTGGAAGTGGTAATGAATTAACTTTTGATCATTTATTACCAAGATCTAAAGGTGGGCAAACAAATTGGGATAATGTTGTAACAGCATGTTCTGGTTGTAATGTTAAAAAAGGAGGCCGACTATTAAAGTATTCAGGAATGACTCTTAGTCAGGATCCTTATCGACCTTCTACTGAAGACTTACACAAAAATGGTAAAAACTTTCCACCTAACTTTCTTCATAAAAGTTGGATGGACTACCTATATTGGGATGTTGAACTAGAAGCTTAATTATATTTTTTCCGATATATTAATAGCAATTTTTGAACCTGTTTTAATTATTTTATCTAAAATAGAGTATACTCCATTTTTTGTGGCACCCTCTTCGTATGCAATATCTTTGTGATGTAATTCATCTTCTCTAAATTTTATAATTTTTTCTCTTAATTTTTTTTCATCATTTTTTAATTGACTAATTTGACTAGAATAATGTTCATCTATAACCTCTTCAACAGAAGCAGTACAAAGCATTGCTGCTTTTTTCCCTAATATGGTTGAGCCAAACCCTAAACCCACACCAAGTAAATCCCACAAAGGTAAAAATTTAGTTGGCTTAATATTTCTTTTTTTAATTTCATTTTCAAAATAATCACAATGTTCTTTTTCATGAATTTTCATTTCTTCTATTTTTTTTTTTAGATCTTCATTTTTTATAAAAGTATTAAGTGCTAACAACTGTCCTTCATAGATTTTTACGGCACCTCTCTCACCTGCATGATCTACTCTGATAAATTCTTCTACAGTATTTTTATTTGTTTTTTCCATAATTTAAAAATATTTTTAAAGTTATAATGCCTATAGTTAATGAAACAAAAACATTAATGGTCGCAAGTGATAGTCCAAAAATTTTAAAAGTAACATCTTTACAACTCACAACTTGCTTTTTTAATTGATTTAGAACCTCTTCTTTAGTTAAGGTACCATCGACAGTATTTAAATCACAAACCAACGACTCTTTAATAAAACCCTGTTCAATTCCAAAATGATAAAAAGATAATATAGCCAATGAAAAAAAAATTAAACTAATTATGAATAAAGATATCTTTTCAAATTTTTTATAAATTAAACAAAACAAGATAATTATTACAACAGCTACAAAGGGTAATCTTTCAATTAAACATAGTTTACAAGGTTGATGTCCTAACACATACTGAATGAAATAAGCAGCTGTAAGAGCAAAAATACAAAATATTAATATTAAATATAGAAATTTTTTATTTTTTATTTCAAGCATATTATTTGATAATAAAATACACTAAGCTAAAAATAGCTACAATTAAAATACCCATAATTGTAAACCACTTTGCTGCATCTGCTTCCATGAATTTATTAAAAGTATCACCAAATCTAAATGATAGATAAGAGACTATAAAGAACCTTAACCCTCTAGAAATTAAACATATTAAAAAAAATATAAATAAATTAAAACCAATCATACCACTTGTTATTGTGAAAACTTTGAATGGTAAGGGTGTAAAACCAGCAAGAAACAATGTTGCAACCCAAATATAAAGCCCTGAACCCATACTTAAATCATTTTTTAGATTTAAAACTTTATCTTCATACTCGTAAAGCTCTATGACTTTCATGCCAATATCTAAAAACGAAGATCCAATAAAATAGCCCAATATTCCTCCTAAAGTTGAAAAGATTGTTGCGATTAAAAAAATTTTTAAATAATCATTTTTTTTGGCAATAACCATGGGCACGATCATAATATCAGGCGGAATAGGAAAAAAAGAACTTTCCATAAAAGATACTATTGCTAAAAATATTTTTGAACTCTTGTGTGCAGCAAAATCTAAAGATTTTAGATACAATAGTTTAATCATTTTTTGGTTTTAATATAAATTAAGCTCTTATACTATTTAATTTTGCTGTTATAATAATAAAGGCTTAGGGCGAGTGGCGGAACTGGTAGACGCGCACGACTCAAAATCGTGTTTCGTAAGAAGTGAGAGTTCGATTCTCTCCTCGCCCACCAAAACTATGAAAAAAATTATATATAAAGTGGGTCTATATATAAATATTGTAAAGTATAGACTTAGAAGCATTTTTAAATCAATGGATAAGTATGAAAATGTTATTTTTTTAAAAAATTACTTCAAATATAAGAATTCAGGTTTTTATGTTGATGTGGGATGTTTTCATCCTATTAGACTTTCAAATACAATGTTTTTATATTCGAAGGGATGGACAGGAATGAATATTGATTTGAGTAAAAAATCAATAGACTTATTTAATATTTGTCGACCAAGAGATATCAATTTAAATTATGGAGCAGGTAGCAAGAATGAAACTTTAGACTATTTTTATAATAAGGAGGTATTTCCAACCAATACCTTTGATATTGATTTTGCAAAAAGTTTTTTAAAAAAAGAAAATCTAAAAAAAGGCAAAATGGAAGTAAAAACACTTAATTATATGATGGATAATTATTCTTCCACTAGAAAAATAGATCTATTAGATATAGATGCAGAGGGGTTTGATGCAGAGGTTTTAAAAGGGATAGATTTCCAAAAATATACAATTGACTTAATAATGATAGAAATTCATGATTATAATGAAAAAACAAAAAAAATTTCTAAAGAAATAATAGATTTTTTAACTAAAAAAAATTTTAAAATAATTTATGGAGATTATCCAGGCAACTGCATTTTTAAGAATTCAAAATGAAACTAAATAATATTAACAACTTATTAGAACTATTTTATTATCAATATCAAAAAAAGAATAAAAAAGATATTTTTTTGCAATCTTTAAAAGGACCCTCAAAAAAATACTCTTGGGAAGACGTCTACATTAGAATTATTAAACTATCTGAAGAGTTAACAAAACATATAGAGAAAGACGACAGATGTTTAATAATTTCTGAAAATAGACCTGAATGGATGATAGCAGACCTTGCAATTATGCTTACACATGGAATAACAGTTCCAGCTTACACAACTTATTCTGAGAG
>JAOIYV010000008.1 GCA_028226735.1 Candidatus Pelagibacter sp. | reverse complement strand
TTTTGATTTTGTGTGCTTGTTTTATTTTTTGCTTGCCCCAATACTTTTTTTAAATCAAAATTATCATCTTGATTTTCTTCTTGTGTGGCAGTTTCTGGGCTTGGTAATTTTTCATAATCTGGTGGTTTGGTTAATGGATTTTTTTTTTCAATTAAAAATTCATCACTATTTTGTTTTTTATTTCCAGTTAATCCATCTTTTACGCTTTGGCAACCTACAAATGCTATAAAAAATATAAGTAGAATATAAAATAAATTATTAATTTTTTTCATTTTTTTTAATACTATATATAATTTCGTCAAAAATAAGTCCTATTACACCTAATGTAATAAATATATCTGCAATATTAAATACAAACCAGTGAAATTCATTTATGTGAAAATCTATAAAGTCTGGAACTGCTGAGTAATATATCCTATCAAAAACATTACCTAATGATCCTCCTAGTATCCCTAATAGTAAATATTTTTTGAAACTATTTGCATTTATAATCATAGCTATAATAATTATTATAACTATAATTATTATTATTGTTATTAAGTTATAGATATAATCAGTGTCGAAAGAAAATAAACCAAAAGCTATTCCCTTATTCCAAATTAAATATAAGTTAAAATAAGATGTTATGTACATATTTAAAATATCATTTTGTTGAGCTAAATTAAGAACATATATTTTAGAAATTCTATCAATAAAGAAAATTGCCAAAACAATTAATGAACTAGTCAAAAATTTTTTATAATTCATCTTGATCATTTAATATTAGATTTATTATATATGTCTTTCACACTTATCTTTATTAATTTTCCAGCAAACTGGACATTTAATTCCTTCAGCTTTTGTCGTCACTGCTTTTATCTCTTCTAAATCACTTTTTTTAATTTGTGCGTTAGATGTGATGCATAATTCTGCAAAATCTATATTTTTTACAATCTCAAATAATTTTTTGTTCAAACTAATTGACAGATTTGCCTCTAGACTAGATCCAATTTCTTTGCTAGCTCTTTTGGCTTCAATACTAATATTGCAAATATCTCTTACTTTTTTTAATGATATCCATTTTTCATTTAGATCTTTATTTTCAAATGACTTTGGAAATTCTATAAATTTTTCTAAATGAATACTTTTTTTATTTGTACTTATCAAAGTAAAAATTTCCTCTGTTGTAAATGAAAGAATTGGTGCAAACCATTTAATTAAAGATTCAAGAACAATATTTAATACAATAATGCAGCTCTTTCGTTTTTCAGATTCTTTTGAATCGCAGTACAATACATCTTTTCTTATATCAAAATAAAATGAAGATAAATCTACTGTGCAAAAATTTAACAGTTCTTTATAAAGATTATGAAAATCATACGACTTAAAGTAATTCTTAAAATTTTCATTTAATCTATAAACTTTATGAAGCATATATTTTTCTAATTCTGGAAATTGATTGGTATCCAATGCATTAAAATCAATAGTTTTAAATTCATCGTTTAAATTTCCTAATAAATATCTAAAAGTATTTCTAATCTTTCTATAAGATTCTGCGTGTTGTTCTAAAATGGAATAATCAATTCTCAAATCTTCTTCGTAATTTGATGAGGCCACCCATATTCTTAAAATATCAGCTCCGTATTTTTTTAGTATATCCTCGGGTGCAATCACATTCCCTAGAGACTTAGACATTTTAAGACCTTTTCCATCTACCACAAATCCATGTGATAAAATTGACTCATATGGAGCTCTATCTCTTGTTCCACATGACTCAAGAAGTGAAGAATGAAACCATCCTCGGTGCTGATCTGATCCCTCCAAATACATTGATGCTGGCCACTTAAGATCGTCTCTTTTCTCTAAAACAAATGAGTGTGTGCAGCCACTATCAAACCAAACTTCGACAATATCACTTATCTTTTCGTAGTCTTTTGCTTCATATTTTGTACCCAGAAATCTTTGAAAATCATCTGAAAACCAACAATCTGAACCCTCTTTTTCATAAATGGTTGCTATATTTTCATTTACTTCATCATCAACTAAAATCTCTTTGGTTGCTTTATTAACAAATATTGGTAGCGGGACCCCCCACACTCTTTGTCTTGAAACACACCAATCAGGTCTTGTTTCAATCATTGATCTTATTCTTTCTCTTCCTTTGTCAGGATAAAAGATTGTTTCATCAAGTGCTTTTAGTGCTTTTTTTCTAAGTCCATGACTTTCCATTGAAATAAACCATTGTGGTGTTGCTCTGTGCACTAAAGGAGCTTTTGACCTCCATGAATGTGGATACGAATGGAATAATTCTCCATTTTTTAATAGTTTTTTCTGCTCTTTGAGTTTTTCAATAACAATCGGATTTGCTTTAAAAATATGAATACCTTCAAACAAAGAAACATTTTTAGTATATTTTCCGTCACCATCAACTGTTTCTATTGCTTTAATTCCATGATTTAAACATAAATTAAAATCATCAGGGCCATGACTTGGTGCGCAATGAACAATGCCAGTTCCTTGCTCAGTTGTCACAAACCTTGCTTCTAACATTAAAACATCATAATCATATCCAATATCTAAAAATGGATGATTACAAATAGTGTCTTTAAATTCTATTCCTTTAAACTTTTTAATTTCTTTATAATTTTTAATATCACACTCCTTAAGAACTGACTCTAATAATTCTTCAGCTACAACTATTTTTCTACTTTTAAAATCTCCATCATCATCTATTTGAATAACTAAATAATCTAATGCTTGATTATAAGCTAAAGCTTTGTTTGCTGGTATTGTCCAAGGAGTTGTGGTCCAAATTAAAATATCTGCACCCTCTAAGGCTTTAAGGTTGGATTTTTTTACTGGAAAAGCAGTATAGATTGTGTCCGACTTGTGATCTTGATATTCAACTTCTGCATCTGCTAAAGCAGTTTTTTCCACAGTTGACCAAAGCACTGGCTTAAATCCTTTATAAAGACTTCCCTCCTTTAAAAATTTACCTAACTCCCTAACAATTTGGGCTTCTGCATCAAAGCTCATAGTAGAATAATTGTTCTCCCAGTCTCCTACAACTCCTAATCTTTTAAATTGTTGCTTATGAACTTCAATCCATTTTTCAGCAAAAGCCCTACATTCTTTTCTGAATTCAACTACTGGAACTTCATTTTTATTCTTTTTATTTTTTTTATATTGTTCTTCAATTTTCCATTCAATCGGTAAACCATGACAGTCCCATCCAGGAACATAAACTGAATCTTTACCATCCATCTGATGAAACTTAACAATAATATCTTTTAAAATTTTGTTTAATGCAGTACCCATATGAATATTACCATTTGCATATGGAGGGCCATCATGAAGTATAAATTTTTCCTTACCCTTATTTGCTTTTCTAAGCTCTTTATAAAGATTAATCTTTTTCCAATATTCTAAAATTTCAGGTTCTTTGTTTTGCAGGTTAGCTTTCATTGAAAAAGCAGTTTTTGGTAGATTTATATTTTCTTTACTCATTTTAATTATTTTTAGCTATCGTTAAATCACTTTGAATTTGTTTTTTTAATTGATTAACATTATTAAATTTTTTTTCTTTTCTTATAAACTTTATGAATTCAACTGATAAATACTTATCGTAAAGATTTCCAGAAAAATTAAAAATATGTACCTCTAATAAAATTTTTTTTTGGTTAAATGTCGGCCTATAACCAAGGTTTGCTATTCCTTTTAGCAATTTATCAGAGTTTTTTTTGTGCACTTTTACTGCATACACTCCAGGCTTTGCAATTACGTAATCTTTAATATCAATATTACAGGTTGGAAAACCAATTTTTTTTCCTTGTTGCCTTCCCTTCTGAACTACTCCCTCGACCGACCAATTTCTACTTAAAATTCTGTTAGCTTTTTTTAAATCTCCTTTTTCTAAAAGAGACCTAATATATGTTGATGAGATAATTTTATTTCCCAACTTATATGGTTGTGGTTTTACTATCTGATAATTATAATTTTTTTCATTTTTTACTAACTGTTTAACAGTTCCTTCTCTTTTATTTCCAAATCTAAAATTATTACTAACAAATATATATTTTGCTTCTAGTTTTTTAGATAAAATTTCCTTAATAAAAGAATTGGATTTAATTTTTGAAAATGTATTATCAAATTTTTTTGTAATCAAAAAATCTACACCCAGGCTTTTTAATATTCTTTTTTTTTGATCCATATTTGAAATCCTAAAATTTTTAAAATTTTTGTTAAAATACATCTTTGGTATTGGCTCAAACGTTACAACTCCAATCTTTAACTTGAATTTTTTTTTATAGTCATTTGCTATTTGAAATAACTTTTTATGCCCTAAATGAACACCATCAAAATTTCCAATTAAAATTATTGACTGTCTGTGATTTTTAGAAATATTAAAATTTTTGTATAACTTCATGTCTTTTACCATTTAAGTTCAGTTTGAATAAAATTTACTATAGTTTCATATTTTTTTGATATCACATCTATTCCTTCTTTTTTTATTTCATCTTTATGAATACCATTTGATATAATAAGTGAGTCAAAATTTAAAAGATTAGCTCCTTTAATATCTGTATTTAAATTGTCACCAATTGATAAAGCTTTCTTACCTTCTCTATCAATAGACTGATTATAAACTTCAGGAAAGGGTTTACCAAAGTAAACTACTTTACCACCAATTTTTTCAAAAATTAAAGCTACGGATCCAGCACACAACTCTCTCTTATTTCCTCTATCTACAATTAAATCCGGGTTTGTGCATATCATTTTTTTGTTGAAATGTTCTTTAAATAATTCCTTGTAATAATTTAAATTTTCATCTTCATCTTCAAATAATCCTGTGCAAAGTAAATAAGAACTTTGATCAATATCTTTACTTATATTTTTTTTAAAATCTAAAAATAAATCAAAATCTCTTGGTGGACCAATATGAAAAAATTTTTCATCTAAATGGTTCTGTTTTAAGTAACTTAAAGCAGCCTCGCCTGACGAATATACGTTATCTCTAATTTCTTTTTTCATGCCCATTTTTTCTAAAAATCCTTTGACTATTTTGTTTGGCCTTGGAGCATTTGTTAAGAGAACATAATTTTTTTTTAAACCTGCAATTTTTTCTAAAGCTTGAATTGCATTGTGATGCAAAGTTATTCCATTGTGTACGACACCCCATAAATCTATATAAAAGATGTCATAATTATCGACAATTGATTTTAATCCCTCATTATCTAAATTCTTAGTCATTATGGGAGGTATAACTCATAAAAAACACAATTTCTCTGGTTTTTTAATCAACATATTTTTTTAGTCTAGCCTTGAAATAGTGGTGCTAATAGCTATATGAGTCGCATATTAAAAGGAGAATTTATGAAATTTAAACCGCTACACGATAGAGTTCTAATAGAAGTTTTAGACAGCAGCGAAAAAACTGCTGGTGGAATAATCATCCCTGATACAGCACAAGAGAAGCCTCAAGAAGGTAAGGTTATTGCTGTTGGCGGTGGTGCAAAAACTGAAGATGGAAAATTAATTCCAATGGATGTAAAAGTTGGAGACAAGGTTCTTTTTGGCAAATGGTCAGGAACTGAAATTAAGATCGATGGTAAAGAATATAGCATAATGAAAGAATCTGACATTATGGGTATTTCAGGAAAATAATTAATTTAAAGGAGAAAATAAAATGGCAAAAATTGTAAAATTCGACTCTGAAGCAAGAGCAGCAATGATAAAAGGTGTTGATATTCTTGCAAACACTGTAAAGGTCACTCTTGGACCAAAAGGAAGAAATGTTGTTATTGATAAGTCTTACGGAGCGCCAAGAATTACTAAAGATGGTGTTACTGTTGCTAAAGAAATTGATTTAGATGACAAGTTTGAAAACATGGGCGCTCAAATGGTAAAGGAAGTGGCTAGCAAAACAAATGAAGAAGCTGGTGATGGAACAACCACAGCAACTATTTTAGCTCAAGCGATTGTTAAGGAGGGTGTAAAATATGTTACAGCTGGCATGAATCCTATGGATGTTAAAAGAGGGATAGATGCAGCGGTAGATCATGTTAAAACTAATTTGATTGCTTCAGCAAAAAAAGTAAAAGACACTGATGAGATTTCTCAAGTTGGAACTATTTCAGCTAATGGTGATAAAGAAATTGGTAACATGATCGCAAAAGCTATGCAAAAAGTTGGTAACGAAGGTGTTATTACTGTTGAAGAAGCAAAAGGAGTAGAAACCGAGTTAGATGTTGTTGAAGGTATGCAGTTTGATAGAGGATATTTATCACCATATTTTATCACTAACGCTGACAAAATGACTACTGAACTAGAAAACCCTTTTATTTTATTACATGAAAAAAAACTAACTAACTTGCAGCCAATGGTTCCTCTTTTAGAAGCTGTTGTACAAGCTGGAAGACCACTAATGATTATTTCGGAAGATGTTGAGGGAGAAGCTCGTGCAACTCTTGTAGTAAATAAACTTAGAGGTGGTTTAAAAGTTGTTGCTGTTAAAGCTCCAGGATTTGGTGATAGAAGAAAAGCAATGCTTGATGATATTGCAATCTTAACAGGTGGTCAGGTCATTTCTGAAGACATTGGTGTTAAACTTGAAAATGTTAAACTTACTGATCTTGGATCTTGTAAGAGAGCAAAAGTTGATAAAGATAACAGTACTATTATTAGCGGCAATGGAAAAAAATCTGAAATTGAAGCTAGATGTACACAAATCAAACAACAAGCTGGTGAAACAACTTCTGATTATGACAGAGAAAAACTTCAAGAAAGACTGGCAAAACTTGCTGGTGGAGTTGCTGTAATCAAAGTTGGTGGTGCAACTGAAGTAGAAGTTAAAGAAAGAAAAGACAGAGTTGAAGATGCTCTTAATGCAACTAGAGCTGCTGCTGAAGAAGGAATAGTAGTAGGTGGTGGTTGTGCTCTTTTATACGCTTCACAAAATCTATCTACACTTAAAGTTAAAGGAGATGATCAAAAAGCTGGTGTTACATTAGTAGCTAAAGCTTTACAAGCTCCTATTAGACAAATAACTTTAAATGCTGGAGTTGATGGTTCGGTTGTAGTTGGAAAACTACTTGAACAAAATAAAAAAAGCCAAGGTTATGATGCTCAAAATGAAGAGTACGTTGATATGTTTGCAAAAGGTATCATAGATCCTGTCAAAGTTGTTAGAACAGCTTTACAAGATGCTGCTTCAATTGCTGGTCTGCTTGTAACTACTGAAGCTATGGTTGCTGATAAGCCAGATGATAAAGATGCTGGTGCTGCTGGAGGAATGCCTGGTGGTATGCCTGGTGGAATGGGCGGAATGGGTGGAATGGGTGGAATGGGAATGTAATCCCCTTCCAAACAGTCAATTTACCTAGATAAATTTAAACCCTCGGAATGAAAGTTTCGGGGGTTTTTTTTATATCCAAGTTTTTTTTTGACCTAATTTCTTTTTTATAAATGGAGTAAAAAATGGTTCTTTTTTGATAATATTTGATACATCTTTTTTAATACCCAATGTTTTGGGAACTTTATCTTTTTTATAAACTTTAACCACCTGAGGATAATCATAAGTAGAAGTGGTAAAATAGTTATAAATTAAAAAAACATTTTCTATACTTTTTGATGTTAACAAACCAATACAAACTCCATATGCTCCTTTGTCATCTCCATCTTCTATTTCCACTATAGATTTATAAATAAGTCTTTTATCTGTTTGCTTAAATCTTTCTTTTAATGGGAATGGTTCTGCTTCATCGCTAAAATTATATAAAGATCCCTTAAAACCATAACCTTTTGCCAAAGCATACTGAAAAAAAAAATCCGGTTTTTGAAGCACGGGCATTTTTTTAATTAATTGATCAAAATTTTTTCCTGATAATATTTCAAAAAATGTATCAATATTAAATTTGCCCATATCTTAATTTAATCCTACTTCTTTAGACATTATTAAATTTATCTTAACCCAACTCTTAAACGAAGTCATCTCACTAATAATCAGTAATTCTTGACATTGAATATCAATTATTCAATGTCGGTTGCTTCCGTGTTTGAGGTCAAAAAATAGTTAACTTCAATGTCGTTTCAATGTCGGGCATTTAATAATGTTATATTTACTTATCTTTTTAGTTATGGAATGAGAATGTAATCCACTTCCAAACAGTCTAGTTACCTAGAAAAATTTAAACCCTCGAAATGAAAGTTTCGGGGGTTTTTTTTAATTTGACTTAATTAACTTCCCCAAAGACTAAAAAATTTGACTTAAATCCAAATAGTCGAATATACAAAATTTTATAATTTTTAATATTGTCATTATTTAAACTTAACTTTAAATCACTTTCAGACATTAAATTTAAGTTATCTTCTTTTGCAAAAAATTTTAAGCTTAATATATTTAGCAATTTTCTATGAATTTTTTTTGGCAACCAATGAATTAATGGTAACTTTGTATGAAAATCAATAGGATAAAATCGATTAGGTGTTGTTAAAATAAAAAATTTTTTAGATAATCTTATGATATTTGAAACCATTTTTATTTGATTTTCCAAACTTCCAACATGTTCTATAGTAGCGTTTGAAATTACCAAATCTGATTTAAATTTATTTATTTCTTCATCAGAAAAATCATCAGTTATAGATTTTACTAAACTGTAAGAAAAAAATTTATCTTTTATAACTTGATCTGAAATTGATTTAAAATATCTTATATTATTAATATTTTTTATCAAAAAATTACTACTTTTAAATTTTTGATCACTAGTTGATCCAATGTCTAGAGCGTCAACTATCTCAGTATTTTTTAACTGATAGTTAATAATATCTATCATTTCTTTTCTTTTATTCAAAACTAATCTATCGATAAATTTGAAGTGATTGATTGCAAATATTGAATTCATTATAAGAAATATAGCATAAAAATTGTTTAAACTTTTAAATTATTTTTAATAAATTCATGTATTTTATTTAGTTTAACATACACCTAAATTATTATAAAATTACACATGTCAAAAAGATACAGTGGAAAATCATTTAAAGATTCAAGTGTTAGTAAAAAACCTAAATTAAGTTTAAAAGAAAAAAGAAAACTTAAAAAAGAAAAATCTAAAAAATCCTAGATTTTAGCTCTTTTTTGACTATGTTTTTTGAAAGTAAAATTTTTAGGCCTGCTATTTCTACTTTTAAATTTTTTTTTCCTTTTAAATCTAAAGCCATCTTTATCCAAATTTACTGTCGAATTATCAGATATTTCTTTTCCAAAATATTTAGGATTATTAGTAAAGCCTGATGGTTTTGATTGATCACCAAAACTCGATTTTCTAGAATCGTCTTTTTTAAAGAACTTTTTCTTGTCACCAAAACTCGATTTTCTAGAATCGTCTTTTTTAAAGAACTTTTTCTTGTCACCAAAACTCGATTTTCTAGAATCGTCTTTTTTAAAGAACTTTTTCTTGTCACCAAAACTCGATTTTCTAGAATCGTCTTTTTTAAAGAACTTTTTCTTGTCACCAAAACTCGATTTTCTAGAATCGTCTTTTTTAAAGAACTTTTTCTTGTCACCAAAACTCGATCTTTTTTCGTCTTTAAATTTTCTTTTTTTATTATATGGGGCTTTACCTCTTTTTTTTCCCTGATAATTATTTCTAGATTTGCCTGGCGCAGGTTTAAAATTTGGATCGATTAATTTACTAATTGAATTCCACATTGATCTATCATCTGGTGTAAGAAAAGTTAAAGCGGAACCCTCTGATCCTGCTCTAGCAGTTCTTCCAATCCTGTGTACATAGTCCTCAGGTACTTGGGGTAAATCATAGTTTATTACATGTTGAATTAATGGAATATCTAATCCTCTGGCAGCAACATCTGTTGCTATTAATATTCTTTTAATTCCTTTTCTAAATGAAGCAATTACACGGTCTCTTTTACTTTGGCGAAGATCTCCGTGTATAGCATCTGCCGAATGACCTTCTTCTTTAAGACGCTTAACCATTTTATCAGCACCTCTTTTAGTTTTCACAAAAACTAAAATTGATCCCTTTCTGGATAAAAACTGATCTATTAATTCATCATATTTATTTTCTTTAAAAACTTGAAGTGTTTCTTGTTTAATTTTTGCAATTGGGATTGACGTTGAGCCTGTAGAAATTCTTTCAGGTTTAGTCAAATATCTTTCTGAAATTCTTAGAATATTTTGAGGTAAAGTAGCTGAAAACAATAATGTTTGGTGATTTTTTGGTACAAATTTTAAAATCATCTCTATTTGTGGTGTAAAACCCATATCTAGCATTCTATCTGTTTCATCTAATACTAAATATTTTGTAGCCGAAAGATTTAAACTTTTTCTTTTTAAGTGATCATTTATTCTGCCAGGTGTACCAACTATTATTCTAGATCTATTACTCAGTTGTCTAAGTTGTTTTTGCATAGCTTCTCCACCGATCAACAGTGCTGTTCTAATGTTAATTTTATCACTGATAATGCTTTTAATAGCTGCCATTACTTGAGTTGCTAGCTCTCTAGTTGGACACATAACTAATGCAAATGCATTTTTATCTAGTATAAGTTTATTTATTAATGGAATGCTAAAAGCAAGTGTTTTGCCAGTACCTGTTTGTGCGGTGCCTAAAACATCTTTTCCCTCTAATGCAACTGGAATTGCCATAGCTTGAATTGGTGTCGGCTTTGTAAAATTCATTTTCTGTAATGAATTTTTTAACGAATCTTCAATTTTTAATAATTTAAAATTTTCCATTTAGATATTTAGATTTTTTAAAATTTAAGGAGATGTGCTCTTAATCCTTTAATACGTCTAATTTACATAGCGATATCTATATGTTTTTCTCAGAACCACAAGAAATGAATTTTTCATTAAAGCTTATTTAATAGGCAAATAATCAATTTTTTTAAGTTTTCAAATGACTCAATTCATGTATAAGAGCCTCAATTTATGAGTAACAATATTCGAAACATCACAATTATTGCCCACGTTGACCACGGTAAGACAACTATGATCGACAATTTAATGAAACAAAGTGGCTCGTTTAGAGAGAATGAAGTTGTGGATGAAAGGTTAATGGATTCTGGAGAATTAGAAAAAGAAAGAGGAATTACTATTTTGGCTAAACCAGCCTCAATCGATTGGCAAGGATCAAGAGTAAATATTATAGACACACCTGGTCACAGAGACTTTGCAGCAGAAGTAGAAAGAGTTTTAAGTATGGCCGATGGAGCTTTACTACTAATTGATTCAGCTGAAGGTGTAATGCCACAAACAAAGTTTGTATTAGCTAAAGCTCTTAAACAAGGATTAAAACCAATTGTTGTAATCAACAAATTAGATAAAGCTGATCAGAGAGCTAATGAAGTTTTAGACGAAACATTTGATCTGTTTGTTAGTTTAGATGCAAATGAAGAACAATTAGATTTTCCTGTTTTATATGCAAGTGGTAGATCTGGATGGGCAAGTAAAGAAGTCGATGGTCCAAGAGAAAACCTTCACCCACTACTAGATTTAATTATGGAACATGTTAAACCAGCAGAGCTTGATAAGAAAAAACCTTTCGCAATGTTATCTACATTGTTATATGCAGATAGCTTTTTAGGAAGAAGTTTAGTCGGAAGAATATCGCAAGGTACTGCAAAAGCTAATCAGCCTATTAAAGCAATAAATCTTAAAGGAGAAAAAGTAGATGAGGGTAAATTAACAAAAATTTTTAGATATGAAGGTACAAAGAAAGTACCTATTGAAATTGGAGAAGCTGGAGATATTGTTGTAATTGCTGGTTTAGAAAAAGCTAATGTTGCTGATACTATTTGTGATCCTGAACTAAATGAACCTATTCCTGCAACGCCAATAGATCCTCCAACTATGTCTATTACAATAAGTGTTAATAGTTCACCTCTAGCAGGAACTGAAGGTAAGAAACTAACCAGTACCCAGATTAGAGATAGATTAGTTCAAGAAGCTCAAAACAATGTTGGAATAACTTTTTCTCAAAACACAAATGTAGATTCTTTTGTAATTAGCGGTAGAGGAGAGTTGATGCTTGAAATTTTACTGACACAAATGAGACGCGAAGGTTTTGAGATGACAGTAAGCCCTCCAAAAGTTTTATACCAAGAAGATAATAATGGAAATAAATTAGAACCTATTGAGGAAATAACAGTTGATTTAGATGAAGAGTTTTCTTCAAAAATAATTGACTCGATGAATAGAAGAAAAGGTAAATTACTTGATCTTAAAGATACTGGAAAAGATAAAAAAAGATTAATCTTTCACGCACCAACAAGGGGTTTAATGGGTTACACAAGTAGATTTTTAACTTTAACCAAAGGCACTGGTGTTATTAATAGGTTGTTTCATGGTTATGGAAAATTTGAAGGTGAGATGGATGGAAGAAAAAATGGTGCTTTAATTTCAATGGCGACAGGCAAAGCTGTTGCCTTTGCAATATTTAACTTACAGGCAAGAGGTGAAATGTTTGTAACTCACAATGACCCAGTTTATGAAGGAATGATTGTTGGGTTAGCTCCAAAACCTGGTGATATGATTATTAACGTTATGAAAGGTAAACAATTAACAAATATGAGAACCCAAGGAACTGATGAGAATGTAGTACTTACCCCTGTTAGGCAGATGTCAATTGCAGAGCAGTTAAGTATGCTAAACACGGATGAAGCATTAGAAATTACTCCTAAATCTCTTAGATTGAGAAAAGCAATTCTTAATCCCAATGATAGAAAAAAAAATGAGAAATCTGGTACACCACTTTAATTAAAAAACTTTCCAACAAAATATAAACTTAAAGCAACTGCAGGACCAATTCCAAAAGCAAATAATAAAGTTCCAATGCCTACTGTTCCACCTAAATACCAGCCAATAGACATTACTGATATTTCAAGTGAAGCTCGAACAGCTGCTATTGGTAAATTTGTTTTTTTTTGTAATCCTATCATTAGCCCATCTCTTGGACCTGCTCCTAAGTTTGCAACTAAATAAATTCCACCACCCAATCCCACTGTAAGCACAGCTAGGACAGCTAAAAATAATTGAGAAATATAATTTTCTGGTGCAGGCACAAATTTAATACAAACATCTATCATCAAACCAATAATTAAGGCATTTAGAATTGTACCAATTCCTGGTTTTTGATTTAACGGCAGCCATAAAATTAAAACTCCTACACTTATAAATATAGTGATTATTCCAACTGAAAGACCCACATTTAAATAGATACCTTGTGCTAAAACACTCCATGGTGAAGCTCCCGCTGCTGAAACTATTAATAGCCCTTCACCCAATCCAAAAAGCATTAGACCAAAACATAAAAAAAAGAAAGTTGAGATTTTTGGTTTTAAATTTAAAGGTTTATCCGAGCTCCATGAAACTTTTGGAACTTTTTTTATAGACAAAAACATGTCATTACTAATTATACTCTTTCACAAAAAAAGAAAGTCTATTATTCTTATTCTAATATGAAAAAAATTTTGATTAGTACAATCTTATTTCTTTTAATTTCCTCAGGTTTGAATGCTCACATTTCGCATTATAAAAATCTAAAAGAAATTAAGATGGAAATTTTTAGAAATAATGAATTAATCGGATATAATTATTATTTTTTTGAAAAAAAAAAAGATAGCCTACAAGTAACAAACCAAATTAAATTTACAGTAAAAATATTAGGGGCTACTATATTTGATGTAGAGGGCTACGGAGAAGAAAAATATAAAAAAGATAAACTAATTTCTTTTAATTCTAAAACAAAACAAAATAAAAAAGAAAAATTTGTGAATCTTACATTGGATAATAAAAGTAATAAGTTTAAGATTAAAGGCTCATCTTATTCAGGAGAAGCAAATATAAATAATATTATAGGAAATTGGTGGAATCATAAATTACTTCAGGTGGAAAGCCAAATCAGTCCTGTGTCAGGCAGCATAAAAGAGCAAGTGGTAACATTTGTTGCGAAAGAAATAATTGAACTTTATGGTAAAGACTATGAAACTGAACACTTTAAGCTTAGATCAAAAAATCAAAATCTTCCTGATGAAAAAAAATTAAATTTCGATATATGGTTCGATAAAAACACAGGACTAATTCTTAGAGTAAAATACTCTAGAATGGGTGATTGGGAATATAGATTAAAAAGCTTTAAATAAAAAATAATTCATTTACCTGCAACAACCATACCTTCGATTTTCATTGTTGGTGCATTAGTTGAATACTTGAATTCAAGATCATCTGCTAATGTTATATTTTTAAATATATCTTTAAAATTTCCTGCAATAGTAATTTCGCTTACAGGATATTTAAATACACCATTTTCAACCATAAACCCTGTGGCTCCTACAGAATAATCTCCTGTAACCAGATTACTTCCATGACCTATTGTTTCAGTAATATATAAAGTTCTTTGGTCTAAGTTTAAAAGATCTTTATAAGCAATAGATCCATTTTCAAAATATAAATTAGTGGTTCCATCATTTCTACCATTTGATTTTAGATTTAATTTTTTTCCATTATAAGTATCTACTAAATAATGTTTTAAAATTCCTCTATCTACTAATTTTAACTCTTTTGTTCTAACTCCTTCAGAGTCAAAGTATTTTGAACCTAATCCTTTAATTATGTCAGGTTTATCAAAAATATTTATTGTGTCGGAAAATATTTCTTCATTATTTATTTGATCTTTTAAGAATGATGTACCTCTAGCTATAGAAGAAGACGATATTGCACTTGCAAAAACGCTTAATATTCCTTTTGAAATTCTTTTGTCAAAAATAATGCTAATTTTTTCACTTTCTATTTTTCTAGGGTTTAATTTTTGTATTGTTTTTTTTGCAGCCATTTCACCAATTTGATTAGGTTTTAACATGTCATTTAAGTGACAAGTACTTGTAAATTCGTAATCTCTTTCCATATTGTTATTATTATCTTTTGCAACAGCCACACATGAGGCAGAAAAGGAGGATGATTTGTATCCATTTAAAAATCCATCACTATTGGCTAAAATAAAATTTGATTTACTCTCAGAAAAACCTGTTTCTGTATTAATAATTTCTTTTTTTTCAAATGCTACATCTTCAACTTCTTTTAAATATTCAATTTTTTTATCATTTTCTATATGATCATCATCATATAAATTTAAATCTTTAATTTCTTTAGCAAGTAGCTCTTTATCTGGTAAGGAATTGAACTCATCCTCAGGTGTAATTTTTGTTGTTTCAATGCATCTTTCTACTAAAGTTTTAATATTATTTTCTGTTAGATTTGAAGAAGAAATGCTAGATTTTTTTTTGCCTATATAGGTTGTTAAAGTTAAACCCAAATTATCTGACCTATCAGACTCATCTAATTTTTTATTTCTAAAATTTACTGTTTCAGAGATTGAATTAATTGCAAGTGCACTTGAGTCGGTCGCACCTAATTTTTTTGCTAAATCTATACAAAAAGATGCTGTTTTCTTTAAATAATCTTGATCTTTAATCATAGATTTATAATTTAGTTCCACCTACAGTCATTTTATTAATCAAAATAGAAGGCTGAGCTACACCTACTGGAACCCCTTGTCCTGCTTTTCCACAGGTTCCAATACCTGGGTCCAGCATCATATTATTTCCAACTAACGAAACTTCTTTTAAAATTGATGGACCATCTCCAATTAAAGTTGCTCCTTTTATCGGGGATCCTATTTTACCATTAATAATTTCATAAGCTTCTGTACAGTTAAATACAAATTTTCCTGAAGTAATATCAACCTGACCTCCACCAAAACTTACTGCAAATATTCCTTTATCAACTGATTTTATCATTTCCTCTTGAGAGTATTTGCCATTTAACATCATTGTATTTCTCATTCTTGGAAGAACAACATGTTTGTAACTTTCTCTCCTCCCACTGCCTGTTGATTTAGTATTCATTAGTCTTGCATTTAGGCGGTCTTGCATAAAATTTTTAAGTATACCATTTTCAATTAAAACTGTTTTTTCTGTTGGTGTACCTTCATCGTCAATTGTTAAACTTCCTCTTCTATTGTGTAAGGTTCCATCATCAACAATTGTAACTCCCTCACTTGCAACCCTTTGACCCATTAAATTATGAAATGCTGAAGTTTTTTTTCTATTAAAGTCTCCCTCTAAACCATGACCTATTGCTTCATGAATTAGTATTGCGGGCCATCCAGGTCCTAGCACCACTTTCATTTCTCCAGCAGGAGCAGGTTTGCTTTCTAAGTTTACAGAAGCTATTCTAAAAGCTTCATCACATACTTTTTTCCAATTACCACCTTTAAGATATTCATCGTAAGATTGTCTTCCGCCAATTCCATATACACCTGTTTCTTTTTTTCCATTTTTTTCAAGCATCACTGAAACATTAAAACGAATTAGAGGCCTTACATCCGTTAGCACTTCACCACCTGACCGAATAATTTCAACAGACTTATGCTCTCCAGCAAAGCTAGCTGTAACTTGTTGAACAATACCTCCTTTTGCTCTTATGTAATTATTAACTTCTTTTAGAAGTTCTAATTTTGAGTTAAGTGATTTTTCATCTATCGGATTTCCCTCTTTATAAAATTTTTCATTTGTTTTTAAAATTTCATGATTATAAAAACCATTTTTTGACTTTAAAGTTGAACTTAAATTATTGGCAGATTGTTTAAGTGAATTTTTCGAAATTTCGTTTGAATGTGAGTATGCAACTACCTCACCCGTTACAGCTCGAAGGCCGTAACCCAAGTCTGAGTTATAGTTAGAGTTTTTAATTTTATTATCATCAAGTATGATTGACTCACTTTTTGAGCTTTCTAAATAGAGTTCACCATCATCACATGTGTTTAGAGTTTCTGAAATAATATCTTCAGCATCTTTTCTATCTAAATCTGTTTTGGAAAAAAAATCGTGCATACAGTTAAAATAGTGTTTATATTGTTTTTATCAACTGTTGTAATTAGCACATGTACAAACTAATTGATTTTTTATAGATTTACAGAAAATAATTTATGAAAGTTTATTATAATGAATCCTGTAGTATTTGTAGAGCTGAAATAAATCTCTATAAAAAGCAGAATATCAGAGAAATTGAATGGGTAGATATAACAAACAATATCGTTGCAGAAAAAAATACCTCTAAAAATAATAAAACTCTTTTAAGAAGACTACACGTTGAAGAAAATGGAAAAGTATTTGGTGGAGCAAAGGCCTTTTTACTTGTTTGGAAAAAAATACCAAAATATAAATTTCTTTATACTTTTTTTAAATTACCAATAATTTTTTCTATATTTTCATTTTTTTATGAAATTATTGCTTTTTTTTTATATCTAAAAAATAAAAAACAAATTCGAGAAACTAACCTATGATTAATATTAGTATATGACTTGTAAAAGACATAAAAACAATAAAAAAAATAAATACTGTACAATACATTAGAGTTACAATTAAATTTCTAAATCTTCTTAACCTTACAAATTTTTTATCATCAAGATCAGATATATCTCTTTTACCAACAACAGGATAATCATAAGAGTATCTCCATACTGACTTTTGCAAGCGATCGTCAGTATTATTATAATACTCTATCCATGCTATGATATATCTAAAAATTAAATATAATATTATTAATGTTAGTATGCTTGAGAACATTTTTATTATAAATTATATTAATTAAATGAGAATTTTAACATTATTATTTTTTATTTTTTTTACTTCAGTAAAATCTGAAAACTTTGAACAAAAAAATAAATTAAATAGACTTTTTGATCAGTTAGAAAAAGTTAATAACTCTAAAACTGCAGCACTATTGGAAAAAGAGATATGGTCTCTTTGGATTGTACATCCAAATGACAATAAATTAACTGAAAAACTAGAACTAGGAACCGAGTTAATGCAATATGGTAGTTATGATTATGCTCTAAAAGTTTTTAATAATATTATTAAAACTGACCCCAAATGGTCTGAAGCTTGGAATAAAAGAGCAACAGTATTTTTTTTAATGAATCAATATGCAAAATCTTTAAATGATATCGAGAAAGTCTTAGATATTGAAGCTAGACATTTTGGAGCATTATCTGGACAGGCAAGAATTTTTATAAAACTTCAAGAATATGAAAAAGCCATTAAAAGTCTAAAAAAGGCTTTGATCTTCTATCCTTCATTTAAAAGTGGTGAACTAATACCTGAAATTGAAAGGTTAATTAGAGAAGAAAGTATTTAATCAATCTTTTTTTGCTCTTTTACTTGCAATTAACTGAGTTAATGAGTCAACCATTAAATCTGAAGCCTTAAATATTTCATTAGCTTTAAACTCATATGAAGAATTTTTTTCTTTATTAGTTTTATCTTCGATAATTATTCCTTCATCTGGTGAATTATTTTTTATATAAATTAATAGCAACCATTCTTCATCCTCTGCTTCATCCCACTTGATAAATATTTCTCCAGTTTCAAATCTTCTATCAATGCATCGAAAAATTGACATATGTCTTGTAATATGTCTTTTATTAAGTTGAAAAACGAGACTACTTGCACTTCTATAAAAACTCTCAAGTGAAAGCTCAATTTTTTGTCTCGCGATTGTATAGTCTTTTTCTTTTCGTAATAATGTTTCTCTATCTTCATCACCTTGAATTTTAACACCTAGGGCCTCTACCCTTTCTCTAATTTTTTGGTCCCTTATTACCCTATATTTATCCTTAAGTTTTTCTATTCTAGCTTGAAGTCCAGCATAATCCTCTCTTTTTTCTTTTAAGGAAATTTTTTCTAATTTCTCAAGTTCCTTGACTTCTCTTATTCTAAATTTTTCAATTTGTTTTTCTAATTTTAATTGTTTTAAAAACTGTTTCTGTCTTTCGGCTTGTTCAATTCTAAGTAGAGCTTGCTCTTTTCGTAAAAATAATTTTATATCTCTTGTTCTTTCCCTTTCTAATTTGATTTCCTCTTTTAAAGCTTTCTCTTTTAGCTTAGTTTGTAGCTCTTCTTTTTGCAGTTTTTGTTTTTGTATTAATATTTTTTCTCTTTCCTTTTTTTCAATTTCTTCTAGTTTTCTTTTTCTTTTATCCTCCTCTTTTAATGTCTTATAGTCAAAAATTGTATTTGAAATTTTATCAAAGAATGCTTGAATATATTTTTCTAAATTAAAATTAAATTTAATATTAAGCTCTGGTTTTAGGGAGTGCTGAAGTTTAATTACTTTTGATATTAAGCTTTCTTTTTTTTTTATTATAATTTTCTTTACTGTTTTTTTCTTTACTGGTTTTTTCTTTACTGAATTTCTTTTTGCTGGTTTTCTTTTTGCTGGTTTTTTCTTTACTGAATTTCTTTTTGCTGGTTTTCTTTTTACTGGTTTTCTTTTTGCTGGTTTTCTTTTTGCTGGTTTTTTCTTTACTGGTTTTTTCTTTACTGAATTTCTTTTTGCTGGTTTTCTTTTAGAATTTTTTTTATTCATGAGATTTTTTTATTTTTCATACTTATTGAACTTATGATTTATCAATTAATTATTGATAAATATAGTCTCTTGTAGTTGGTGTGGATGTATAATTCTTTGTTAATTGGAACTGGTAAACGACTTGGTCACCCCATTTGAAAGCGATTTCGCACCCCGCCAGGTAGAATTCCCACATTCTAAAAAATCTTTCATCAAACATATCAATTATTTCTTGTTTATTCTTTATACAATTTTCTTTCCAGTGTCTTAAAGTGTGAGAATAATGAAGCTTTAATACCTCTATATCAGACACAACTAATCCTGCTTTCTCTATTGGTGTGGTTACCTCACTTAAACTTGGTGTATATCCACCTGGAAAAATATATTTTGTTATCCATGGGTGTGGGTCTCTAGGTGGATTAACAGAGCCTATAGTATGAATTAAAGAAACACCATTGTCGTCTAATAATTTCTCAATTTGTTTAAAAAATTTTTTATAAAATTTTCTGCCCACATGCTCAAACATTCCAACGCTTACAATTCTGTCAAACTTTTCATTTAATTCTCGATAGTCTATAAGTTTAAATTTAACCTGATTGTCTAAATTAAGTTCCTTTGCTCTTTTTACACAATAATCAAATTGATTTTTTGATAAAGTAATTCCTGTTACTTCACAATTTACAGACTTAGCAATATCAAAAGCTAATGATCCCCAGCCACATCCAATATCAAGAACTTTT
Organism: Candidatus Pelagibacter sp.; assembly: GCA_028226735.1. The sequence goes on along the minus strand of JAOIYV010000008.1, from coordinate 18,096 downwards.
TGATTAGATTTTATATTTAGTTTTTTAATTATATGTTGTATTTTATTATTTTGAGCAGTCTCTAAGTCATCATTTTCATTTTTAAAATATGCACATGAATATTGTCTTTTTGGATCTAAAAATAAATCGTATAAATCATCTGAAAGATCATAATGATGAGCAACATTCATTTTAGACTTTTTTATAAAATTAAAATTTGTCAAATATCTATATGAACCGCTTAGTTTATTAATAAATTGACTAAAAAAATTTAATTCCCCTTTTCCTATATTCATAAGTGCAAGATTTAAAAAATCTGTCAAGGTACCATTTTCAATTTCAATATCTCCGTCTGAATAGGCCTCTCCAAAATATAAATCTGGCCTAAGTAACAATTTGTAATGAAGTTTTTTATTTAAAATTTTAAGTATTATTGGTTTTTGATTTTCAGGAGTTCCTATAATATATTTTTTTAGATTTGCATCTATTAAGATAAAACCATCTTTTTTAAATAATTTATTTAAAAACCTTGCAAGCTGCATCTAAGCTGCCTCTAAAGATCCCAACTTAAAATTAAGTTTATTAAGATCTTCTATTAATTTTTTTTTATCTTTTTCACTTAAAAGGCTAAGTGGAGGTAAAACATTTTTAAAAATTTTATCTTCATCAGACATAAAAGAATGTAGGCCAGATATCAAATTAAACTGGTCGAACTTACTTCTTACATTGCACAAGATTTCATTTGAAGTTTGTTTTTCTTTATTAATAAAATCATCATAAACTTTTCTAGATAGGCTAGCAGTCACATTGCATGTAGCAGTAATTATTCCCGTGCAACCCATCTCTAAACCTTTTAAAAGTTTTAGTTCTGATCCAGGTAAGATTGAAAAATTATCTATCTTTAAATTTTCATAAAGATTGTATGAGCTATCTTTAACACCTACAATTTGTTTTGGAAATTTTTCTACAAGTTTTTCAACGCACTCAATACTAAATTTATAGCCACATAGTTTTTCAAAGTTGTATATAATAATTTTACTACTTGGAACTGCATCAACTAACCTTGAATAAAATTCTATTACTTCTTTATCTCCATACTTGTAATAAGCAGGAGGCATTATTAAAAAATCATTAAAGTTTAATGATGTCGATACCTTCATCAAATTGATGGTTTCACTCAAAGAATTAAGTCCAGTTCCTATTAAAAATTTATCATTATGTCGGCTTTGAGATAGTTTATTTAATAAGCTAATTTTTTCACTAACAGAAATTAATTGTGCTTGTCCTGTGCTACCAAAAATTGCCACCCCATGGCACCCTTGGTCAATTATTTTTTCTCCATGACTAATGGTTTTTTCAATATTTAAGCTTAAGTCGCTATTAAATACAGACATTGATGCCGCATAAATGCCTTTAATTTTACTCATGGTGAAAACTTATATAAAATTAAAATTTAGTAAAGATGATAAAATAATAAATGAAAATTTTAGCCGTACAAAATAGAATGGGTATTGGCGATATGGTAATTTTTTTACCATTTATTGAGGCTATTTCAAAAAATTTTGGGCTTCCAGTTAGTGTTCTTGTAAAAGAAAACTCAAAGGCAATACAATTTCTTGGAGAAAACAAAGCCATTGATCAAATCATTATTCTTGATCGTGATAATAAAAATAAAAATGGTCGCCATGATGGTATAGTTGGATCATACAATCTTGTAAAAGATTTAAAAAAATATAATTTTGATAAAATCTTTATATTTAATTCATCTTATAGATTTAATTTGATTGCAAAATTTGCTGGCATTAACAAAATCTATCAATACCCACTATTTAATAAAAAAAATCAACATATAATTAATACTGCTAAAAATTTTATAAAAAAAGAATTAAACACAGAAGTTGAAAGTAATCCTCAGATTTTAATAAATGATCAATTAATCAAAAAAGCTAAATCAAAATATAAAATAGATAATGAAAGAGTAAATATTCTATTAGGAATTGGGGGCTCAGGTCCGACCAAAAGAATTCCATCTAAGATTTTTATAAACTTTATGAAGTTAGTCATGCAAGAACACAAGTGTAGATTCTTTTTAGCTACTGGGAAAAATACTGAAGAACAAAAAATTTTACATGAAATACTTAATACTGAATATAAAGATAAATGTATTACACTTGATGACTTGAACCTAAGTGAAATACTGCCAGTTATTAAAAATTGTGATATTTCAATTTGTAATGACTCAAGTTTTAGTCATCTTTCTTCAGGTTTGGGAATTAAGACTATTGTTTTAATGGCTGATACACCATTACTTTATGGAAGTTATAGCCCTCAAATGTATCCTGTCATTCCTGATGGACAAAATACTGTAACACACGATACTCTTGGTAAAGAAAGAATTGATCCAAATAAAATTCTTGACCAATTTAATAAAATTTTAAATTAAGAAATATTTTTTAATACAATTTCTTTTGCTTCATTTACTATCATGGATAACCTTGAGGTTTCTGGAGAAACATCAGGATGAATTTTTTTTTGTATACGAATATAAGCTTTGCTTACATCTTCTTTTGTAACTCGTTTACTTATATCTAAATTTAAAATTCTATAAGCTTCCTCCAAAGACAATGATGAAGAATTTTTAATATTCCTATTCTGATTAAAAGTAAATCTGCCAGATCTTCTTAGTGTTTGAATAAGTCGAAATAAACCAATTAGTTGAAAAATTGAAAATCCTTTTAATTTTACTATAGCTAAACTTAATAGAGTTAATGGCAAGCTGAGTAAAAACTTTCCTCCAAAAGCAAACAATATTGCAAGAATTATTGAGCCAAAAAAAATTAACTTTCTCAGATTTTTTGATATTTTTTTAGATGATATATTAGCTATTGTTTTTAATAGAAAATAAGTAATTCCTAAGATAATAAGTGCATAAATTAATATATTCATATATTTAAATTTTGTTTATGAAAATACCACAACTAAAAAAAAAACCAGAAATAAAAACATATCATAATACAACATGGGAAGATAACTATAGTTGGATACACCAAGATGATATTCTGGAGGTACTAAAAGATAGCAAAAAATTAAAACCTGAGGTTAGAAAGTATCTTGAAGAAGAAAATTCTTACACTGAGTTTAATTTGGCAGACACTAAGGATGTTCAAAAAAAAATATTCAATGAAATTAAAGGTAGAATAAAACTAGATGATGAATCTTTGCCATTTAAAGATCATAATTATGAATATTGGACAAAAACAACTGTACAAGGAAATTATTCCATAAAGTTAAGAAAAAAAATAGGAAGCGTTAATATTGAAGAAATTTGGAATGGTGATGAAGAAAAAGAAAAACTTAATGTTGAATATTTTGGTGTTGGAGATCTAGAGGTAAGCTTCAATGATAAGTATTTAGGTTACTCATTAGATACAAAAGGTTCAGAGTATTACACGATATATATTAGAGATATTAATACTAAAAAATTAGTAACTACAAAAATAGAAGAAACTTCTGGAGGTATAACTTTTAGTTTAGACGATAATTTTATATTCTATTCAAAGTTGGATGAAAACCACAGACCTAGAAAAATTTATAGACATAAAATTGGTACTGATCCCAAGAATGATCAATTAATTTTTGAAGAAAAAAGTGAGGCTTTTACGGTTGGAATAGGTTTAAGCTCAGATGAGAAATTTTTTTTTATTACTACATCAGATCATAATACATCTGAACAATACTATTTTGATATTAATGAAAAAGATCCAAAGCCTAAATTGATAAAAAAAAGACAAAAAGGAATACTTTATTCTGTGAACTCATGGAATGGTAAATTTTATAACCACACAAATGAAAATGCTGAAGATTTTAAAATAGATGTGACTGAGGATTTAAAAAAACAAGACTGGAAAATATTTATATCTGCAAAAGAAGAGGTATTAATCGGCGGACTTACATTTTTAAATGATTGGATAATAAGATCTGAAACCTCTAATGCTTTAGAAAAATTATTTGTAATGAATATTTCAACAAAAAAAGAGGAAGAGTTAATTTTTTCAAACGAAAATGTTTATGTTCCAGGAATATCTTTAATACAAAGAGATAGAAATACAGATGATATTTATTTGGGCTACTCGTCACCTAAAACACAATCCAGAGTGTATTCATATAATTTAAATTCAAAACAAAAAAAGCTAGTCAAAGAACAAGAGATCCCCTCTGGTCACAATCCAAATGATTATATTGTCGAAAGAGTTAATTGTAAATCACATGATGGAAGAATGGTTCCACTTACAATTACTAGGCATAAAAATACTAAAATCGATGGATCAGCAAATTTATTACTTTATGGTTATGGATCTTACGGAAGCTCAATGAGTCCCGGTTTTTCGTCTACAAGATTAAGTTTAATTAATAGAGATATTATATGGGTCACAGCTCATATTAGAGGTGGAATGGAAAAAGGAATGAAGTGGTGGAAAGAAGGCAAACTTCTAAATAAAAAAAATACTTTCGAGGACTATATAGCTTCAGCAAGATATTTAATTGAAAATAAATACACTTCTAAGAATAAAATAATTGGAATGGGGGGCTCTGCTGGGGGACTTCTTATGGGTGCAGTTGTTAATCAAGTGCCAGAATTATTTTTAGGGATCATAATGGCGGTACCTTTTGTGGATTCTTTAACTACAAACTTAGATCACTCTTTGCCTTTGACCGTAGGTGAATTTGATGAGTTTGGAAACGCTAAAGATAAAAAAGATCATTTTGACTATATTTATTCTTATGCTCCTTATAACAATATAAAAAAGATGGATTATCCTCACATATTTATAACAACAAGTTTAAGTGATAATAGAGTTTTGTTTGATGAGCCTGCAAAATTTACTGCAAAGCTTAGAGAGTACAAAACTGATAACAACTTATTGCTTTTAAAAACTGAAATGAATGCAGGGCATGGGGGTAAATCTGGAAGGGATGGAGCAATTGAAGAAATTGCTCTTGATTATGCTTTTGCTCTAAAAATTTGTAAAAAAATTTAATTTTTAATCTTGAAATTTAGATTTTAATTATTAAATACTATTCGTAAGTCGCCTAATGGGGCTTAATAAATTAACCTTGCTAACTAAAGGAGGAAACTATGACAAGTAGGGATATATCTATATTTAACTCACTAAGACCTTTTTCAATTGGATTTGACGATATGTTTGATCAATTTGAAAATATGTTGGGAAATGGAGGGCTGACAATGCAACCTAATTACCCACCTTATAACATTAGAAAAACAGGAAAAGATAACTATGCTATTGAAGTTGCTTTAGCTGGCTTTAATAAAAATGATGTTGAGGTTGAGTTTGAAGATAATTTATTAACAGTAAAAACAAAACAAGTTAATAAATCTAATGAAAACTCTGAGAATAGTGAAATTATTCATAAGGGTATTTCACAAAGACAATTTGCAAGATCATTCACAATTGCAGAAGATGTAAAAGTAAATGGTGCTGAATTGAAAGATGGTCTTTTGACTATAGCCTGTGAAAGAATAGTGCCAGAATATAAAAAGAAAAAACTTATTGAAATTAAATAAGTACTAACCTTGCTTGTGGGGATCAATCCCCACAGGTATTAAAAACACCCGTTTGATACGAAGCCTATAACAATTGAATTTAAATCTATTTCAAATCTTCTTTCACAAATAATTCCATATTTCTTAGTATTATATACTATTTCTAAATTACCTTTTTCATTTTTAAAATCTTCATCTGGTTTACCTAAATCCATCTTTAAATTATCTAAAGTTTTTCCAATGTACTCACTCAATTTGGCATTTTCTTTCTCAACAATTGCATCTGTTTTTTGCTTAATTGTTTGACAACCAGATACGAATATTAAAAAAAACAAGCTTAACGAAATAAGTTTTAATTTTTTCATAATTAATATTTAACATGTGAAATGTGGCACAAATATAAACTTATTAGTTGAATTGTGTGTATAAGCATGTGTTTTTGGAGGTAATTATCCAAAGAATCTAATATTACTGAATCTAATCTTAGGAGGATCAATGTTAGAAAAATATTTTAACTATAAAAAACACAAGACAGATTTTAAAACAGAGGTAATAGCTGGTGTTACAACATTTTTAACAATGGCTTACATCATGTTTTTAAATCCATTTATATTGTCGGGAGAATTTGCAGGACCAGAGAAGGGTTTCTTTGATTTTGGAGCAGTATTTACAGCTACAATCGTTGCTACCGCTCTTGCTTGTTTCATCATGGCATTTTACGGGAAGACATGGCCAATTGGTTTAGCACCAGGCATGGGAATTAATGCTTTCGTTGCATTTGGAGTAGTTGCTGGAATGGGTTATACGCCACAAGCAGCGCTTGGTGCTGTGTTAGTTGCCGGTGTTTTATTCTTAATCATTTCATTAACACCGATTAGAGCTTGGTTAATAAATTCTATTCCAAAAAGTTTAAAACTTGGAATAGGTGCTGGTATTGGACTATTTTTAGCTATTATTGGTTTGGAAATTATGGGAGTTGTTGCAGACCATCCAGTAACTCTCGTCACAATAGGTGATATGAAAAATCCTCTAATTTTACTTGCCTGCCTTGCTTTTGTTTCAATGATAGTTATGGAAAAACTTAATATAAAGGGAAATATTATTATTGGGATAATCGGATTTAGTATTATTGCGTGGATTACAGGACTTGCAAAATTTAATGGCGTTGTTGGAAGTATTCCACCAATGACATATCTATTTGATTTCGATCTTACAGCTGCATTCACTGCTGGAATGTCTACTGTAATATTTACTTTATTATTTATAGATTTTTTTGATACTGCAGGAACTTTAACTTCAGTAGCAAATGTTGCTGGAAAAGTAGATAATAAAGGGAAAGTTCAAGATATTGAAAAAGCGATGATGGCTGACAGTGTCGGAACTGTAGCTGGGGCATTGATGGGCACAACAACTGTAACAAGCTACGTTGAGTCTGGTGCTGGTGTAAAAGCTGGTGGAAGAACGGGTATGACTTCTTTAACTATTGGAGTTTTATTTTTAGCTTGTTTATTCCTTTCACCTTTAGCAACAAGTCTACCAAAAGAAATTGATGGAGCTGCACTTTTATATGTATCAGTTTTGTTTGTAAGAAATATTACAGATATTGAATGGGATGATATTGGTGAGTCTGCTCCTGCAATACTTGCAATGATTGCTATGCCTTTAACTTATAGTATCAGTAATGGTATTGCTTTAGCGTTTATTTCTTATGCTTTGATCAGATTGTTTACTGGTAAGTTTTCAAATACATCGCCAGCAATATGGGTTATTGCGATACTTAGTGCTGTAAGTTTTGCAGTTGCTTAAAAATTGATTTTTAGGGCTGGAGTTTATCTAGCCCTATTTATTTCTCTTAATTATTTCTTCCATAGATAACTCTTCGTAATGTTCTGTTGGCTGGACAATCCATGGGTCTGAATTTAATTTTACTGGACAAAAATCTGGCTCAAAAGTAGATGTTTTTTTTTTCCATAAACACGCCGTTTTGACTTCTTGCATATAATTTTTTATTGGTTCATAATTTTTTAGCCATTCTATACTTTTATTTAGTGTTAAGCCTGTATCTGATAAATCATCAACTAAAAGGACTTTGTTAAAATCTTTATTTTCTGCTATCGAGCTGATCTCTCTTGCAAACATTAATTGACCTTGTTTGTCCTCCATTCCTTTTCCTGAATAGCTTTGGATAACTATATAAGCTGTGGGCAATTTTAATATTCTAGAAAGAATATCTAATATTGGTGCTGCACCCCTCATTATGCCAACTAATACTGTTGGTTTATAACTTTTATGAATTTCTATAGCTAATTTTTCAACAATTTTTGTATATTCATCGAATGTGATAATTAATTTGTCTGCCATAAAATTTTTTATCATATAAATAGGAATAAAAAAGAATAAAAAAATATGAAAATTTATGATTGCTTCATGTATTTTGATGAAGATGTGGTTTTAGAAGTTAGGCTTAACTTTTTAAATCGATTTGTAGATAAATTTGTAATAATTGAATCAGAATATAACCACAAAGGCGAAAAAAGACTTCCTCAATTTGACATAAATAAATTTTCGAGATTTAAAAATAAAATAGAATATATTTTAATAAACGAAATTCCAAAAGGAATAGAAACCATAAAAGAAGATGATCATAAAAAAATTATATATGGAAAATCTATTTTTAATGCATGGAAAAGAGAGAACCTTCAAAGAAACAAAATCACTCAAGGACTATTTAATGCTAATCAAGATGATTGGATTATAATTTCTGATTTAGACGAAATACCAAACTTAAATAAAATAAATTTAAAAGAAACTAAAAGTAAATTAGTCTTTTTTAGACAAGATATGATGTATTATAAATTCAATCTAAAATTAGAAAATTACATATGGGTTGGAAGTAAAGCATGTAAGATGAAAGATTTAAAATCTCCTCAATGGATAAGAGACATTAAAGATAGAAATTATGCATGGTGGAGAATTGATACTTTCTTTTCTGAAAAAAAATATAATGATATTTTATTTATTGAGAATGGTGGTTGGCATTTTTCATATCTTAAAAACCCGAGAGAAATAGAAAAAAAACTCAAATCTTATCTTCATCATATAGATTATGATTTTAATCCAGTTGGAGAAAAAAAAATTAAAGAGATGATTGATAATAAAAAAACCATCTATAATCTTGAAGCAGATCAAAGAGTTAATCAATTTGATGGAGGAAACAAACTAACTAAAATAGATATAAAATCATTACCAGATTTTATTTTAAAAAATAAAGATAAATTAAATAATTGGATAGAGGATTAATGAAAGGATACGTAGTTTGTATTTATAAAAGTATAAATGACGAAAATACTTTAAAAGACTATGCAGTTAAAGCTGGACTAGCTGTTGAAAAATACAAGGGTAAATTTTTAATAAAAGGTGGTAAAAAAATAACTACTGAAGGAGAAGATTCTCCAAGAACAGTTGTTATAGAATTTCCATCATTTGTTGAAGCAGAAAAATTTTTTAATTCAGAGGAGTATCAAGAAGCTCATTCAATACTGAAAGGAACAGTAGTGCGTCATCATCAAATTATTGAAGGAAATTAGTATTGTATTGGCTCTGGGTCTATACTTCGCCAAAGGTACCAGGTAGCTACTGAACAATAAGGTGAGAATCTTTTTTTCAATAAACTCACATACGTTTCTGGTGGCAAATAGTCTTTTTTATAATTTTTTGAAATAGCTCTTAAAAGTCCTATGTCTTGTACCGGCCAAATATTTGCACGATTGTAAGTAAATAATAAAATCATTTCAGCTGACCATCTCCCAATTTGTTTTAACTGAGATAAATAAATAATTGCCTTTTCATCAGACATTTTATGAATCAATTCTGGTTTAAAAGATTTATCTAAAATTTGCTTTGATAAATTTTTTATACCTCTCACTTTTTGTTTACTCAATCCACAATTTTTGATTTGCATATAAGATAATTTTGAGACTGTTTTTGCATCAATTTTATTATTACACTTTTTATTGAATTTTAAAAAAACTGAGTTAGCAGCTGCGACACTGATTTGTTGACCAATAATGCTTTTACATAATGAATAAAATACATCCTTTCTTGAAGAAAGTATTATTTCAGAGGGAGACTTATATTTTTTTATTAATGATGACATAACCTTATCTTTTTTAGACAAATATTTTTTTGCTGAATTCCAATATTTAGGTGTATTATTCATGTCTCGTTGTAGATGGTATTCTTTCTTTATGATAAATTTCTCTTCTAAAGATTATGAGAGAAGCAACTATTACTAAAAATGCTCCTATTAATGTCTTAAAAGTTGGTACTTCTCCCCAAATTAAATAGCCAAAAAATATAGCAAATATTAGAGATAAGTATTTTAAAGGTGCAACTAAAGATACTTCTGAAAGTTTGTAAGATTGAGTTAAAAATAAGTTTGCAGAACCTCCAGTTACTCCTATTAAAGATAATAAAATAAAGTCTTTAAAATTTGGCATTACCCAGCCCATAGGAATTGTAATCAATCCTGCAATTGAAATGGTAATAGTAAAAAAAATAGAAATAAGCCAAATAGGTTCAGATGTTGATAATTTTCTTATAGTGATAGTTACAAATGCCATACCGATACAAAAAATTATTGGCAAAATATAATAGATATTCATTTTTTCAAAACCTGGTTCAGAAATCACAACGACACCAATAAATCCAATTAATACAGCTAACCACCTGAATACTCCAACTTTTTCGTTTAATAAAAAAATTGATAATATTGTAATAAATAATGGAGCTGCATATGAAAGACTAACAACAACTGCTAGAGGAAGTTCTCTTAGAGCGACGACAATTGCAATTAAAGCAATTAAACCAGTTAAACATCTAAACAAATGTTCTTTAGCTCTTTTTGTTTTGTAAAAAGTTTTTAATTTATCTTTAGGTATCAGAAAATAAGTAGGAAGAATTCCAAAAAAACCTCTAAAAAATAACACTTCTCCAGTTGGATAGTTCCCTGACCATTTTACAAGAAGATCCATAACCGAAAAGGTACATATAGACAAAAACATGTACAAAAAGCCTAATTGATTTTTAGTGAGCATAAGAATAATTTGTAGATTATATTAAAGGATAATCAATGGAAATTGCAATTTTAGGTTTGGGCTGTTTTTGGGGACCAGAAATCAAGTTTAGTAAACTTGATGGAATTATAAAAACTGAGGTTGGATATTGTGGAGGAAATAGCAAAGAAACAAATTATAAAGAAGTTTGTACAGGAAAAACTAATCATGCTGAGGTTGTTAAGTTAGATTTTGATTCTAAAATAATTTCATATGAAAAAATTTTATATCATTTTTTTGAAATTCATGATCCTACGACTTTAAATTCACAAGGACCAGACTTTGGAACTCAATATAGAAGTGAAATATTCTATTTAAATGACAAACAAAAAATTATTGCTGAAGAAACTAAAAAAAAAATTAATGAAAAATTTTCTAAAAAAGTGGTAACAAACATATCTTTGGTTAAAAACTACTGTCCTGCAGAAGAGTATCATCAAAGATATTTAGAAAAAAAATAAAATGTCTTTGGTAAATACAAAATGGTTAGAAGAGAATTTTGATAAAGTAAAAGTTATTGATTGTTCTTGGCATATGCCCCAAACAAATAGAAGTGGTTTTGAAGAATATAAAAAACAACATATTAAAAATTCTATTTTTTTTGATTTAGATAAAAACTCAAAAAAAGATACTGATCTTCCACATATGCTGACTGATTTAAATTCTTGGGAAAATATTGTTTCAAATATGGGCATAAAAAATAATGAGAGAATAGTTATTTATGATAATTCTGATGTGATTAGTTCTTGTAGATGTTGGTATAATTTTATTTACTTTGGTCACAACCCAAGTTTAGTTCATGTATTAGATGGGGGCTTAAAAAAATGGATTATAGAAAAAAAAACTACCACTGATGATTTAACAAAAATTATAAAAAGTAATTACAAGGCAAATGAAAATAAAAAACTAGTAAAAAATAAACAAGAAATAGACAAAAATATTGAAAAAAAAGAATATAATGTTATTGATGCAAGAAGTATAGATAGATTTGAGGGCAGAGTTTCTGAACCAAGAAAAGGTTTAAAAAGTGGTTCTATTAAAAATTCATTTTGTTTGCCTTTTACAGACCTGATAAATAATGACAGAACTTTTATTACTAAAGATAAAATTTTAAAGAAATTTCAACATATAAAATGTGATCTAAATAAAAATCTTATATTTTCTTGTGGATCAGGTGTTACAGCATCTGTTTTAGCTCTTGCTTATTCCTTAATAGATAATAAATATATGCCTACTATTTATGATGGTTCATGGAGCGAGTACGGAAAATTTTAATTTATGAAAAGATCAACTAAAGTTACATCTATAATAATATCTTTTTTTTTAATCATAGCTATTGTTGTAATTGGAAGAATGATGATTGGAAATCATTTTGCAAAAAAATTCAGTAAAAGACCGCCTCCTGGAATTATTGTAACAGAAGTTGTCAAAACTGAATTTTCAGAAAAAATTGAAAGTTTTGGAACAGCTGTTTCTAAAAAAAATGAATCATTTAGAGTTAAAAGAAGTGACTTAATTACAGAACTAGATCTTAAGGAATATGTCAAAAAAGGAGATGTAATAGTACAGCTTAAAGATAAGAATATTGTTGCTCCATTTGATGGTATCTTGGGATATAGAGGTATCACGGGTGATATTCTTGACTCTAACAACTCATTAATAATTACCTTAGATGATAATTCGATTATTTATTCCGATCTAAAAATTCCAGAAATCTTTGCATCTGTAATTAAAAAAGGATTACTTATCACAGCTAAATTCTCAGGCAATAAAAACAAAATTTACAATGGAACAGTTTATGCTGTTTCAAGCAGAATAAATGCTGAAACCAGAAGCTTGTTGATAAGGGTTAAGATTGACAATAAAGATGCTGAGTTAATTCCAGGCTCTCTTCTTGAAGTAACAGTTAATTATAATAAACGTAATTCTCTTGGAATACCAGACACAAGTATAATGTTGGAAGGTGATAAAATTTATACATATAAAGTTTCAGAAAAAAATATCACAAACAAAACTGAAATTAAAATCGGAATAAGAGATGGGGGTTATGTTGAAGTTTTGTCCGGATTAATCGAAGGAGAAAATATTGTTGCAGAAGGACTAAAAAAAGTTAGACCTAATGGTGAAATAAAACCAATTAAAAAATAATGTATATAACTGATGTAAGTATAAGGAGACCAGTCGTTGCTTGGGTAATGTCACTTATATTAATCGTATTTGGAATATTTGTTTTTTCAAAACTACCAGTTAGGGAATTACCAGATGGATTACAGCCACCAGTAGTTCAGATTAAAGTAGACTATAAATCTGCATCTGCACAAATTATTGATCAAGAAGTTACACAAGTTATTGAAGATGTTGTTGGCGGAGCTGAAGGTATTAAAAATATAGATTCATCTTCAGAAAATGGCAACAGTACAATTAAAGTAGAGTTTAATACAGATATTGATTTAGACAATGCTGCTAATGATATTAGAGAGAGAGTTGCAAGAATTATGGACAATTTGCCGAGTGAGGCGAATGCACCTCAAATATTAAAACAAGCAGCTGGATTTACAACTACTATGTGGTTATCAGTAACTTCTTCAACTTGGAATGACTTAGATCTTGGAGATTATACTGAAAGATATTTAGTTGACCAATTTTCGAGTATTAAAAATGTTGGAAGAATTATGACCGGTGGTTTAAGAGATTTAAGTGTAAGAGTGTGGATTGATCCAATTAAATTAGCAGCTAACAATTTAACTATTCAAGAAGTTGAAGAAGCTTTAAGTAAAGAAAATGTTAGCTTGCCTGCTGGTACTTTGGAAGCGAATAATATAGATTTAACTTTAAACCTAGATAAATCTTACGATGATATTGATAAATTAAAACAATTACCTATCAAAAAATTTAAAAATAATATTATAAGACTTTCAGATATTTCAAATGTTGAATTTGGACCAGTGTCCGAAAAAACTCTCTTTAAAGCACAAACAAAAAATGCTTTAAATCAAAAAACAGTTGGTATTGGTATTTATGCTAAAAGTGGTGCATCTACTGTTGAATTATCTAAAGATATTCGAAAAAAATTAATTGAAGTTAAAAAAACATTGCCTAGTGGTATAGACATGGAAGTAGCTTTTGATAGAGCTACATATGTAGGCACGGCAATACAAGAAGTATATAAAACTCTATTAATTGCATTTATATTAGTTGTTGCAATTATTTATTTATTTTTAGGTAACCTTAAAGCTGTAATTGTTCCAGCAATTGCTTTGCCTGTAAGTTTAATAGCATCTTTTTTAGGAATTTATCTATTTGGATTATCAATAAATATTTTTGTTCTATTGAGTTTTATTTTAGCAATAGGAATTATCACAGATGACTCTGTTATTATGACTGATGCAATATACAGAAGAATTGAGAATGGAGAAACCCCATTAGTTGCAGCATATAAGGGGTCAAAACAAATTAGTTTTGCAATCATTGCTACTACTTTAATTTTGATTGCCGTATTTCTTCCTTTAATTTTTATAGATGGAATTGCTGGGACACTTTTTAGAGAAACTGCAATTGCACTATCTTTCTCAATTATTGTATCATCTTTTGTAGCTTTAACTTTATCACCAATGTTAGGAAGTAAATTTTTAAGTAAAAAACCAAAACAAAATTTTGTTGTTATAAAATTTGATAAATTTTTTAAGTCCTTTTCAAAGTTTTATCAAGAAACTCTTTTATTCTGGCTTAACAAAAAAAAGGTTGTTGTTTCATTTTTAATTTTAACAATTATTGGGTCTAGTATTTTGTATAATTTTACAAAAAAAGAACTATTACCGATGGAAGATAGAGGGGTTTATCTTGTTCTTGGCTTTACTGACGAAGGAAGTTCATTTGAATATACAGAAAAAAGAGCTGAAGACGTTGAGAAGAGATTAATTCCTTTGCTTCAAGCAGAAAATAGCCCTTACAAGAGGTTTATTATGCGAGTTCCTGGATTTGGAAGTAATAAAAATTCTTTCAATAGTTTTATAATCATTGCTTTATTAGATGATTGGAAAAATAGAAAACAAAACTCACAAACTATAATGAGACAAGCGATTGGAAAAATTGTTACAGTACCAGAAACTGTTGCGTTTCCTATATCTCCTCAATCTATAAGAGTATCAAGCTATAATAAACCTGTGCAAATGGTTTTGCTAGGTAATAGTTATGAAGAACTAGAAAAAAAACAAAAGGAAATCATATCAAAATTAAGAAAAAATAAAAATTTATCAAGAATAGATTCTGATTATTTAAGAAATAAACCGGAAATAAAATTGTCTATTAATAAAAACAGAGCCAAGGATTTAGGAATTTCCACAAAGTCAATTGGAAAAACTTTAGAAACCCTATATGGAGGAAAAACTGTAACTAAATTTAACAAACTGGGAAAAGAATACCCTATTATTCTTCAACAGTACTTGGTTGATAGAAGAAATAAAGAAGGTTTGACAAAAATTTTTGTGAGGTCGGATACTACAGGTAAATTAATTTCATTAGCAAATTTAGTTGAATTTAAAGAAGAGGGATCAGCAAAAAAATTAGCAAGGTATAATAGACAAAGAGCAGTAACTATATCTGCAAATATATCAGAAGACTATACTCTTTCTGAAGCAATTAAATACTTGGAAAAAACTTTATCTGACTCGCAAATAAACAATCAAATTGCTTGGAAAGGGAAATCTGAAGAATTAAAAGAAACTAGCAATGAATTATTCATCATTTTTGGTTTAGCACTGTTGACTGCATATTTGGTGATGGCAGCAACCTTTAACTCATTTATACACCCATTTATAATAGTGTTAACTGTTCCACTTGCCTTGTTTGGCGGCTTAATATTCATTTTATTTTTAAATAGTTCAATAAATATTTTTTCACAAATTGCTTTAGTGATACTAATTGGAATTTCTACTAAAAATAGTATTCTTATTGTTGATTATGCTAATCAATTAAGGGCAGCAGGAAACAATTTAGAGTCATCAATTAAAGAAGCTTGTGATCTTAGATTTAGACCTATCATGATGACCTCTTTAAGCACAATGATTGCAATGCTACCACTTGTAATAGGAAATATTGGGCCAGGTGCCGGAGAGACATCTAGATTGGCTGTAGGAGCTACTATTTTAGGTGGCATGATCATCTCTACTTTTTTTACATTATATGTAACACCCACAATGTATTTAGCGCTTGCTAAAAATACTAAAAGAATTGACTCAGTCGACATTGAGCTAAAAAAACAACTACGCTAGAAAATTATATATTTATTTCTATTTAGTCTCTTCTGACATTTTTTCAATTGCAATCTATATTTATCAGATTGATTTTTAACTTTTTTTGCTAATCCAATAACTTTTTGATTGTTTTTATAATTTTTATAGCCCCCCCAACCTTCGTGATAAGCTAGGTATTGTCTAAAAGCATCTTTTTTAGATATTTTTAAAATAGTTTCTGTTTTATTTGTATACCATCCAATAAAATCCACACTATCCTTAAATCTTGTTCTCGTGGCTAATTTATTTCCAGTTTCATTTTTGTACTGTTCCCATGTTCCTTTTACAGCTTGAGAGTAACCAAAAGAACTTGAGGGTCTTTTAAAAGGAATAATCTTAAATATTTTTTGTCTCGCAGGTTTAGCTAGCCAATCAAAATCTGATTCCATTTTAATAATTGCCAGTTGTACATAAATTGGTGTCCCCCATTTTTCTTGGGTTTTTTTTGCGTGCTTAAACCATAAATATCTTTCACTAAAAATTGAACAACTATTTGATGTATTTCTAGGAACCGAAGAACAAGCTGAAAAAAATAAAATCAAAAACGTCATAAAAATGTTGGTAATTTTATTCATATTTTTTTTTAATCTTATAAATAATAACCACTACTATAACACCTGCTATATTTCCAAATAAATCACTCAATTCGAAACCTCTATTGGGAATAAACATATGAAAAAATTCAAGAAAAATAGATAACAAAAATAAATAAATAACTAAAAAATTAATTTTCTTAGTATTATGATAGGCCAAAATTCCAATTGTTGATAAAAAGATAAATACGTAAAAATGATTAGAAGAA
The DNA here is from genome assembly GCA_028226735.1 of Candidatus Pelagibacter sp. The sequence goes on along the minus strand of JAOIYV010000008.1, from coordinate 1,347 downwards.
ATTATAAAATCTCTTGTAATTTGAGGTTGTATAGAGGGGTTTTTATAGAGAAAATAACCCAGTATACTTCCTGGATACAAATAAAATATTATCAGCATTAAATTAGTAGAGTGAAAGACTTTAATTAAAATATTATTTAATTTTTTCATAATAATTTTATTTATTTTATCAGTTTTATCAGTTATCAAAATATATCATATGCCTCATTTAATTTTAGTTAGACATGGTCAAAGTGAATGGAACCTAGAAAAAAGATTTACTGGTTGGGTTGACGTGGATCTTACTGGTCAAGGAAAGCTAGAAGCGTGTAAATCTGGTGAGTATATTAAAGAGCTAAAGCTAAATATAGATTATTTTTATTCATCAATTCAGTTAAGAGCCGTCAATACTCTTAAATTTATTCAGGACACATTAAGAGATAACACAAAACCCATAAGGGCATGGCAATTCAACGAAAGGCATTATGGGGCTTTAACTGGTCTAAATAAAGATGAAATGAGGAAAAAACTTGGGGAGGATAAAATTCATGAATTTAGAAGATCTTGGAATATTAAACCCGACCCTCTAAGTAGAAATAATCCATATCACCCTATAAATATTGATGCATATAAAGTTGTTCCTAAAGAGAAAATTCCAGATACAGAATCTCTTAAAGATACATATGAAAGAGTAATTGAATATTATAATTCAGATATTCATAATAAATTATTAGATAATAAAAATATTTTAATTTCAGCTCATGGCAATTCTATTCGGGCCTTGTGTAAGTTTTTATTTAAATTAGATAATAAAAAAATATCTATGCTTGAAATACCGACAGGCAACCCCCTTTTAATTAATTTAAATTTAAAGCAGGAAATCACTGAATGTAAATATTTAGATAAAGATAGAGCTAAAGATTTACTTATTTTTTAATAGCTCCTCATAAACTTTCAAATTTGTTAAATGGTAAAACTTTTCTGAGCTTTCAAATCCGTATAACTTGTTTTTTGCAATTAATTCATTCCAAACTTCTGATATCGAAAAATTATTAACAGAGTAGGAATCAAATAAACTTTTACTAATTATTTGGCATCCTGTATAAATGAAATTATTTCGATCATCTTTTTTTATTTTATTATCTTCAAGATTAAAATCTCCTTTTAATTTTTTGTCAAAACTTAGATTTTTATTTACTAACAAAAGTATATTCTTAATTTTATTGGAAAAATAAAATTTTTCCATATTTTGAACAATGTCTGCATAATTCTTATCCCAGATAGTATCTGGATTTAAAGTCATAAAATCTGTCTCATTTGAAGAATTAATCATGTTTAAAATTCCTCCACCTGTATTTAAAATTTCTTT
>JAOIYV010000007.1 GCA_028226735.1 Candidatus Pelagibacter sp. | reverse complement strand
AGATGGCTATGGTCCTGTTGGAGCATATTTCTTACACCTTAAGACATATACTCAAAATGCTAATGGTGAGAACTATGAAAAGAAGTGGTACGATCAAACTAAAGAACTTGTTGGAGAGTATATTGATCACCACCCAACACCAACTTGTTTAAGAAATCATGCATTCATTCAAGAAACTATTGCAGGTGGTGGGCCAATTCATATGGTTACTACTGAGGCTTTTCAAGATCCTCACTTAGAAACAGTCGGATGGGAAAATTTTTTAGGAATGACAGTTGGGCAAGCAGTAGTTTGGGCCTCTCAAAATATTGACCCCAAATATACAAATCCCGAATTAACTACATCTGAGCCCTATGTTATGGGTTCTCATGCAACATGTTCTGGTGCTTGGGTTAGTGGTCCAGAGGATTTATCTCCACCAGAATACTTCTGGGGTTATAATAGAATGTTGACTGTAGAGGGTCTTTTTGGTGCAGGTGACACTGTAGGTGGAAGTGCTCATAAGTTTTCTTCAGGATCATTTACTGAAGGTCGTTTGGCTGCTAAAGCTGCAGTTAAATACATTGAAGATAATAAAGCAGAAGGTGTTAAAGTTTCTGATAAACAGTGTGAAGACTTTAAAACTGCAATATTTAAACCACTCGAGACATATCAAGTGGCTCAAAATGAGATTACAGGTGGAACAGTTTCACCTAGCTATATTTCTCCAATTCAAGGATTACAACGTCTACAAAGAATTATGGATGAATATGTTGGTGGAATAGCAACTAATTACATGACTAATGGTAACATGCTTAAAAGAGGTTTAGAGCTTTTAGCCTGGTTAGAAGAAGATCTAGAAAAAGTGGGTGCTGAAGACCTACACCAGTTAATGAGAGCTTGGGAATTAAAACATCGAGCTTTAACTTCTCAGTGTGTAACAGAACACACCATGTTCCGTGAAGAAACTAGATGGCCTGGTTATTATTATAGAGGTGACCATATGAAACTTGATGATGATAATTGGCACTGCTTAACAGTTTCTAGACGTGACCCTAAAACTGGCAAATTCTCACTAGAAAAGGTGCCTGTTTATCATATAGTGGATGAAAACGAGAAGAAAAAAGCTTCTTAAAAAAACTAAACTTAAATTATGAATTTTTTAGAGAAATCTGATGATGAAATTATAGCAATTGCTAACCCCATTTGGGATAATCTTGTTAAAACCTCAAACATGAAAGATTATGGAGGTTTTACTAAAGACTTTGGAACGCAAATGCTATTTGGTGCAAATGAAGTAGAGCTTGGAAAACAGTGGGCTAATAATAAGCTTTTAACTAGCTTAGCAGAAGACTATAAGGCTTTTGGATGTCTTAGAAGAGGTAAAAATATTACTGTATTATTCAAACAAAAAAGTATGGAGATTGAAGGTGAGTTTTTAGGTAGGTTAGTTCTTGGTGTAGAAGGTGAAGAGATTAAAGTTTTTGGAGCAACAATTTATTAACATTGATCTTACAGTAAGCCAAAAATATTTTAGTAAAATAAAAAGTAAATATTTGACAAATATTAAGCCCATGATATTCAGATTGTTAGATGTCAGATTTAATTAGAAATTTACCCAGAGAAATAAAAAAAAATAAACTAAAAACAGGCATTTTTGTTGGTTTATCTGCATACTGGGGAGTTATTTTAATAGGCACTTTTTTATCTATAAACTAACTTTTTTCATTAAAAAATAATTTTTTAAAATCTATTATTGACAATAATTTACCACAGGCATATCCATTAATTAATACTATGGATGTATTTTTACCAATTGCAGAAGTTTCAGTTAACATATTAGCAATTTTTTCTTTAAGTGCTATTGTTGGAATACTTTCTGGATTATTTGGTGTTGGTGGAGGTTTTTTAATGACACCTTTTTTAATTTTTTTAGGTGTTCCCCCAACTTATGCAGTTGCAAATGAAGCTAATAACATACTTGCAACATCTGTATCAGGCTCAACTACTCATTATCTAAAAGATACACTTGATTATAAAATGGGTTTTATGATTGTGATTGGGGGTGCAATTGGAACACTAATTGGAATTTGGACTTTTACTTATTTTAAAGGAATTGGAAAAATCGATATCGTTATTTCATTAGCATACATGTATATACTTGCAATCATTGGCACAGCGATGCTTGTTGAAGGACTTGGTGAAATTGATAAAGCTAGAAAAAAAATTATAACTAAAAAAAAACTACATGTTCATTATTGGATTCATGGTCTTCCATTAAGAATGAGATTTCAAAAATCTAAACTATATGAGAGTGCTTTCACACCAATCATTATTGGTTTAATTGTGGGTTTTATCGCAGCAATTATGGGAATTGGAGGAGCTTTTATTTTAGTACCTGCAATGATTTATATAATTGGTATGCCAACAAGATTAATTCCAGGAACATCTTTATTTGTAACAATTTTTGTAAGTGCAATTGTTACAGTTCTTCATGCATTTAATTACGGTTCGATAGATTTAATTTTAGTATTCATGCTGGTTACAGGGTCAATTATTGGTGTTCAATGTGGTCAAAAAATTGGTGAGTCTATTGACAGCACAGAATTAAAAACTTTATTAGCAGTTTTACTATTAGCTGTTGGTATAGCTATAGCATACGATAGTTTTTTTGCAGAACATGCAGTTAGTGAAATTGCTAAAATTGATGTTAAAGATTTAAATCCACTTTCACAATTTATAAAAAAACTTTCTGATGAAGTACCAATGCTTTATGGTCTATTTTCAATTGTTTTTGCAATTTCTCTAGGAGTAGCTGCGGCATTTGTTAGAAGATCGCTTTCTGCTTTAAGAAAAAAATATACTTTAAAAGTAAAATAGTTAAATAAAAATTTTAAGAAAAGTTTGTAAACTTACAATACTAACTATACCAACTGTGAGAGCTGCAATTAATCCAACTATAAAAGGTTTATACCCCATAGATTTTAGTTCACTTAAGTTTATAGATATACCTACAGCAGCCATAGACATTGTTAAAAATACTGTTGCTAGAATTTTTATATAAAAAATAAAGCTTTTCCAAATTTCATAATTGTTACTATCAAAAATAAAAAATTGATCTCCAACATTTCTAACTACTATCATTCCTATAAACCCAAGCACAAAATATGGAAAAATATTTAATATAGAGTAGTCATTACCTTTAATTTTACCCCTATTATATAAAAACCCAAATAATGGGATCATAATAACCAAAAAGGTATTTCTTATTAACTTTGTAACTGTAGCAACATTAAGTGTTTCTGGACTATTAAATTGCTGATCATAAATTAAACCTGCTGCTGCCACTTGAGATGTTTCATGAATAGCAGTTCCCAAAAATAAACCTGCTTTTAGTGGTTCACCATAAAAATACCATTCAGCAAAATAAGGATAGATAAGCATTGAAATCACTCCAAATAAAGTAATATTTGCTATTGCATAAGCTACTTCACTTTTTTTTGCATCTATAATGGGTGCTGTTGCAACAATTGCAGTTGCTCCACAAACACTAGTACCAATAGCAATTAAGTAAGACATTTTAGAAGATATAGGAACTTTTTTTATAAGTATTTTAACAATAGTTAATGCACTCAATATACAAACAATAATAAGAGGTATTGCTATTGTCCCAAATTTAACAAATTCTGTAAAACTTAGCCTTATACCTAAAAATATTATTCCTAATTTTAAAATATATTTTTGGGTAAAATCTAAACCAATCATCATGCCTGGTCTTGGTGTGAATGCATTTCCCATAATAATCCCAAGTAATATTGCAATCATTACTGTTGAAATTGGGCTTTTAGAGGTACCAAAGAACTCGATACCAATAACATTGTTTATTCCTTGTGAGAATAAACAAAATATAAATGCAAGTATGACACCAGGTATAATTTTTGTTGAGTTTGGATATTTCATAAGTACAGATTATAAAAGCAACAATAATTATGCGCTTCTATAGAGTTTCGTCATAACAAACTCTTTGTGACCCAAACTTTCTGCACATGTTAATCTACCATTAGCAACTCTTAGAGTTGTCTTGATTAATTCATCTCCTGCTTGAGACATATTCATTTCACGAGAAAGAATTTTTGAAACATCACAATCTATGTGTTCACCCATCCCTTTTACAGTCAATGGATTGGCAGTAAGTTTAACAACTGGTTCAATTGGATTTCCTACAATATTACCTTGGCCAGTTGGAAATAAGTGAATATTAAATCCTGCAGCTGCTTGAAGTGTTACACATTCTGCTGCTGCTGATGAAGTATCCATAAAGTATAGACCTTTTCCTTTAGTTGGCTCTTCTGCTGGTTCTAATACATCAATAAACTTGCATGAACCAATTTTTTGAAAGTTACCAAATGCTTTTTCCTCAATGGTTGTAAGACCACCAGCAATATTTCCAGCTGTAGGTTGACTTTCTGAAAGATCATCTGTTGCCTCTTTAAGTATGAAATCATTGTAAGAATTCCAGGTTTTCATAAATTTATCTGAAGCTTCTGGTGTTGCTCCTCTTTTAGCACAAACAGTTTCGGCTCCAGTAAGTTCTGAGGTTTCTCCGAAACACAAATGAACTCCCATTGGCTCTAACTTATCCATTAAATTTCCAACTGTAGGATTTGCTGCTAATCCAGATGTAGTATCTGACTCACCACATTTAACTGATATCCATAAATCACTAAGAGGACACTCTTCTCTTTGTTTTTCAGATGCCCACATAACAAATTCTTGAGCTTTTTTTGAAGCTTTCATGACAGTACCAATATCTCCAGTACGCTCTATATGAAAACCTTCGACGGGTTTTCCTGTTTTTGCAATTCCATCAACTATTTTTTTTGTCCATTTAGGCTCTATACCAATAACTATTACAGCAGCCACATTTGGGTTACTTCCAGTACCAATCATTGTTCTAAAGTGTAACTCTAAATCTGCTCCAAATTGTAGTCTTCCATAAGAGTGCGGTAGTGCAATAGTTCCTTTAATATTATTAGCCACTGCTTCTGCGCAAGCATTTGAAATGTCGTCTACTGGAAGAATAATTACATGATTTCTAGTACCGGCTCTGCCATTTTCTCTTTTATAACCTAAAAAACTTTTTGGAATTTCCATATTTTACCACTTTTTAGTTTTTACATTGTGAACATGTACATGCTCACCTTTTTTGATTGATTTAACTACTTTTCCAATATCATGGCCATATTTTAAAATAGTGTCACCTTCGTTTAGATCAACCATTGCAATTTTATGCCCTAATTGGATTTCATTTAAAGATTGAATCTTAACTGTTTTGTCATTTTCCATAATCCAGCATGAACAGTCCTGTTTTGGAGTAATTTTATCAATAACCACTACCCCAACGTTGTCTTTTTCGTCGTGAATTATAATATCTGTAGTCATATACGTTGTGTCGAATTGTTTGTTTGAAATTTAGAAAATCTTATATATTAATCCTAATAATTATCAAATTATTTTATAGAATTTAAACAATAGAGAGTAGAAAGGCTAGTTTTATTATGACTAAAATGACGACTGAAGAAGCTTTTGTAAAAGTTTTACAAATGCATGGAATTGAACATGCTTTTGGAATAATTGGCTCTGCCTTTATGCCTATTTCTGATATTTTTCCTGATGCAGGAATAACTTTTTGGGATGTTGCTCACGAAACTAATGGGGGGTTAATTGCTGATGGCTATACTAGAGCAACAGGTAAAATGTCAATGGTTATTGCACAAAATGGTCCTGGTATTACTGGATTAGTTACTCCTATTAAAACTGCTTACTGGAATCATACACCATTACTTTTAGTATCACCCCAAGCAGCTAACAAAACAATGGGTCAAGGTGGTTTTCAAGAAGTGGAACAAATGAATTTATTTAAAGATATGGTTTGCTATCAAGAAGAAGTTAGAGACCCTTCAAGAATGGCAGAAGTATTAAATAGAGTAATAGAAAAAGCTATAAGAGGATCAGCTCCGGCACAAATTAATGTTCCAAGAGATTATTGGACACAAGTTATTGATATTGACCTTCCTCCAATTGTTAGATTAGAAAAACAAGCCGGGGGGGTAGAGGCAATTAAAAAAGCTGCCGATTTATTATCTAATGCAAAATTCCCAGTTATATTATCTGGAGCGGGAGTTGTAATAGGTGGTGCTATTGAAGATTGTAAAAAACTTGCAGAAAAATTAGATGCTCCGGTATGTTCTGGATACCAGCATAATGATAGCTTTCCAGGTAGTCATCCTTTAGCCGCTGGTCCCTTAGGATACAATGGTTCTAAGGCTGGTATGGAGTTGATCCAAAAAGCTGATGTTGTTCTTGCTCTAGGCACAAGGTTAAACCCTTTTTCAACACTACCAGGCTATGGAATGGATTATTGGCCAAAAGATGCAAGTATCATTCAAGTTGATATGAATTCAGATAGAATTGGTTTAACTAAAAAAGTTTCAGTTGGAATTTGTGGAGATGCAAAATTAGTTTCTCAACAAATCTTAGAACAACTTTCTCCAATAGCAGGCGATATAGATAGAGAAAAGAGAAAAGATATTATTCATCAAACAAAATCTGCATGGTTACAAAAACTATCAAGTTTAGATCATGAAGATGATGACGAAGGCACTGTATGGAATAAAGAAGCAAGAGAAAGAGATTCAGATAGAATGTCGCCAAGACAATCTTGGAGAGCAATCCAAGCAGGTATGCCTGATGATGTGATTATTTCTAGTGATATTGGAAATAACTGTGCAATTGGAAATGCTTATCCAACATTTGAAAAAGGAAGAAAATATTTAGCACCTGGATTATTTGGACCATGTGGCTATGGTTTTCCTTCTATTCTTGGAGCAAAAATTGGCTGCCCAGATACACCAGTAATTGGTTTTGCAGGTGATGGTGCTTTTGGAATAAGCATGAATGAAATGAGCTCTTGTGCCAGAGAAGAATGGCCAGCAATAACAATGGTGATTTTTAGAAATTATCAATGGGGTGCTGAAAAAAGAAATACTACTTTATGGTTTGATGATAACTTTGTTGGAACAGAACTTGATCCAGAGTTAAGTTATGCAAAAGTTGCTGTAGCATGTGGATTAAAAGGTGTTGCTGTTAAAACTATGGAAGAAACAACTGCTGCTATTAAACAGTCTTGTGAGGATCAAAAAAAAGGTATCACAACGTTTATTGAAGTTATTCTTAACCAAGAACTCGGTGAACCATTTAGAAGAGATGCTATGAAAAAACCTGTTAAAGTAGCAGGAATTAATAAAGATGACATGAAAAAGCAACCTTCTTTAATTTAATTCAAAAAGATTAATAATTTCATCAAATACTATTTTGGTACCATTTTTATTCCAATGGATATCACCATATATGAAATTATCAAAAATAAATTTTCTACTATTATTTGTAGTAAATTTTTCATAAAGATTTATAAGGTGAATATTATTTTGTTTAGAAAATTTTTCCCAAAATTTTTCATGTTTGCTATCACCAAAATATATTTGAGTAGGCCAAGGATAAATTACTAAATGTGATTTTATTGAATTATTATTTAAAAGATCAAATAATTTTTTTAAATATTTTTCACTTTGCTTGAGACCATCTTTCACATGGGCATATTTTTTTTCATCAAAAGTCCAATAGCCCCTATCTATATGTGTCATTCTATAAAACATAACATCGTCTCTATTAGTTTTAAAAAAACTTTTGTTCATAAATTTTGAGCTTTTATATTTAAGTTTTAGATAGTTTTTATAAATTTCAGTTTTATCAGATAGAATATAAAAAAACCTCATTGTAATTGTGTTGTCTCTTAAAAATTCTCCCAAACTATAAAACTTTTTTTTAAAGACACTTTTGTTGTCAACCTTAGTTTTGGTAATTATATTTTCTTTATCATCAAATTTTATATATAGTTCATCAAAAATGTCAGAAACATCTAAAAATACGATAGCGTGATCAAAATTGTAACCTTTAGATATAAAATGGTTTATCTTTTTATAATAAATACTTGGAGAGTATGAACCAACAGCACTATTTAAAACCTCATATTTATCACCTAGTTCATTTTGAAGAAGTCCACCAATAGTGTGCTCATAATCATATCCAGTTCCCTCAATAAATGAGTCTCCAATAAGTAATATCCTTTCTTTTAAAGATTGTTTTTTAACTATCTTGTTTTTGTAATCTCTAAATCCCAAGGAATTTGTAATAATTCTTTTTTCAAGGTTTCCACCCCAATTTTCTACAACATTAATACTAGCCATTAAATCGTGATGATAAATATCTGACTCTATCCGCCAGTATTTATGGTCCCAATTTTTATATTCCCATAAATTAGTTTTTTTAAGAAATATTGTTGAAATAGAAAAATCTAACAATAAGATAATTATTAGTATTTTGAAAAAATTTTTCATAATTTTAGATAGATTTATTTGTTAAAAGGTATAATTATTTTAACTAGTATGAATTATAAATCAACAAGTTCTAACAAAAGTTTTGGAATAGTTTTTTCGATATTTTTTTTAATAGTTTCCTTATACCCGTTACTTAATGAGGGAAGTATTAGGACTTGGTCAATAATCCTATCTATAATTTTTTTAATTTTAGGAATATTTAATTCATCAATTTTGAGTCCATTAAATAAAATTTGGTTTAAATTTGGGATATTATTGGGTAAATTTGTATCTCCAATTGTCATGGGTGCAGTTTTTTTTTTAGTGGTGACACCTACTTCAATTATAATGAAAGTTTTTAAAAAGGATCTATTATCTCTTAAAAGAAATAATAAAAAAACATATTGGATTGAAAAGCAAACACTAAAAAGTAAAATGAAAGATCAATTTTAAAATGAGTTTTTTAATAGAATTTTGGCAATTTCTTAAGGTTAGAAAAAAATATTGGTTAATCCCAATTCTTATAGTTCTGGTATTATTTGGTGGATTGATTGTACTTAGTCAAGGCTCTGCTATAGCTCCATTCATCTATACAATTTTTTAAGTGAAAACTATTCTTGGAATATCAGCTTTTTATCATGATAGCGCCGCTACAATACTGGTTGATGGAAAAATAATTGCTGCAGCACAAGAAGAGAGATTCACTAGAAAAAAACATGATCCAAGCTATCCATACAATGCTATTCAATTTGTATTAAATTTTGCAAATATAAAGTTGAATGATGTTGATCAAATAATTTTTTTTGAAAAACCATTTTTAAAATTTGAAAGATTGTTAGAAACATATGTTGCTTTTGCCCCCAAAGGTTTTAAATCTTTTTGTATGGCAATGCCTATTTGGCTAAAAGACAAGTTATTTCAAAAAAAAATGCTTTTTAATGAACTTAAAAGACATGATAATAATTTTAATGATGATAAAAAGATTCATTTTTCAGATCATCACTTAAGCCACGCAGCTAGCGCTTTTTTCCCATCTCCCTTTGAAGAGGCAGTTGTTTTGACTGCTGATGGTGTCGGAGAATGGGCAACAACAACTGTTGCTGTAGGGAAGGATAATCAACTAGAAATTAAAAAAGAAATTCATTTTCCTCACTCACTTGGTCTTTTGTATTCTGCCTTTACTTACTACACAGGATTTAAAGTTAATAGTGGAGAATACAAACTTATGGGTTTAGCTCCATATGGAAATCCAATTTATGTAGATAAAATTAAAGAATTAATTGACATAAAAGAAGATGGAACATTTAGACTTGATCAAGAATATTTTAATTATGCAACAGGTTTAACAATGACCAATGAAAAATTTCATAACTTGTTTGGTCAAAAACCAAGAAATTCACAAAATGAAAAAATAACTAAATTTCACATGGATATAGCCTCATCTATTCAAAATGTTACTGAAGAAATAATGATCAAGTTAGTGAGGTCAATTCGCAATGAATATAATATTAAAAATTTATGTTTAGCAGGTGGGGTTGCGTTAAATTGTGTAGCAAACGGTAAAATCCTACAAGAAAAAATTTTTGATAATATCTGGATACAACCTGCGGCTGGAGATGCAGGAGGTTCATTAGGAGCTGCATTAGCTTTATGGCACATAGAGCAAGGAAATAAAAGAAAAGTTAACCCCAATGATGATATGAAAGGATCTTATTTGGGAACCGAATTTACTCAAGATCAAATTGAAAATGAATTAAAAAAAATTGGTGCTAATTTTGAAACAATTGATTATGAAAATTTAATTGAGAGTACATCAAAATATTTAGCAGAAGAAAAAGCTATTGGCTGGTTTCAAGGGAGAATGGAATTTGGTCCAAGAGCTTTAGGAGGTAGGTCAATTTTAGGTGACCCGAGATCTGAAAAAATGCAAAAAAATCTTAACTTAAAAGTTAAATATAGAGAAAGTTTTAGACCATTTGCACCCTCAGTTTTAAAAGAAGATGTTTCTCATTGGTTTGATATGAATGTTGACAGTCCCTATATGTTGTTAGTAGCCAATATTAATCAAGAAAAAAAAATTGAAATGACTGAAGAGGAAAAAAAACTTTTTGGAATTGACAAATTAAATATAAAAAGATCAGAAATACCAGCAGTTACGCATGTTGATTATTCAGCAAGAATTCAAACTGTAAATCAAAATACCAATAAGCCTTATTACGATTTAATTTCTAAATTTAAGGAAAAGACAGGTTGCCCTGTAATTGTGAATACCTCTTTTAATGTAAGAGGTGAACCAATAGTAAACACACCAAAAGATGCCTTTAATTGTTTTATGGGAACAGAATTAGACTATCTTGTTATTGGAAATTGTATTTTAGATAAAAATAAACAAGATCCAAATTTAAAAAAAGACTATACAAAAGAATTTGAATTAGATTAAATTCATTACAATGGAAGTAGTAAATGATAATAATTGTAGCTGGATAAATGATCTTAATTCTAGAGTAAGTATAAAAACTCTTCAATCAAATGAAACTTGTGAATGGCTTATTATAGGAGCTGGTTATACAGGGTTGTCTGCTGCTAGAAAATTGGGTCAACTACACCCTGATCAAAAAATTATATTAGTAGATGCTCAATTAGCAGGAGAGGGAGCAAGTGGGAGAAATTCAGGTTATTTGGTTGATACTACTCTTAATGATGGATTTACATCTAATAAAGAATTAGAAAATTATAAAAAGAAAACAAATATTTATGATTTAGGAATAAAAGCTGTAAAAAAATTTATCAAAGAATATCAGGTTGATTGTGATTGGAATGAGTGTGGAAAATACTTTGCTTCATCAAAACCTGAAGATGAAAAAGTATTAAAAAATTTTTCAGAAACATTATCGAAACTAGAATTTAAACATAGCCTCTTATCAAACTATGAATTGAACAAAAGATTAGGAACTAGTTTTTATAATATAGCTCTCTTTACAAAAGGTGGAATTCTATTACATCCAGGGAAATTAGTTAGAGCCATGATTGACTCATTGCCAGAGAATGTTCAGTTATTTGAAAATTCATCATTATTAGATTGGAAAAAAGTTAATGACACTATTTTTTGTGATTTTAAAAATGGAAAAATCTCTACTAAAAATATTATTTTTGCTACCAATGGTTTTTTGAAATCTTTACGGATTAAACCAAACTATAATTTTCCACTTACGTTAACTGCAAGTATGACTAGACCTTTAACTGATAAAGAATTTAATTCTATTGGAGCACCAAAAGAGTGGGGCGTATTACCTGTAAAACCGATGGGCGCCACTATAAGAATGACTAAAGATAGAAGAATTTTGATTAGAAATACTGCCGAAGTTTATAATCCTTTAAAAATGTCACAATCAGAAATAGATAAAAGATCGATTAAACAAATAATCGGTATTAAAAAAAGATTTCCCCAATTAGCCAATGATATAATTCAATCTTCTTGGTCAGGTATTGTTTCTAGAACAAGAAATAGTTCACAAATTTTTGAAAAGATTTATGATCACGTGTTCGTTGCGGGATGTTATAATGGTTCTGGCATAGGTGTTGGAACTTTATTTGGTGAGCAGATTGCAATTAAAGCAAGCAATGAAAACACTAAAGAAATTGAAATTATTGAGGCTAGAAATAAACCTTCTTGGTTGCCACCCCAGCCCTTTTTAAATTTTGGTATTAAATCAAGATTAATATATGAGCGTTTTAGAGCAAGAGCAGAAATTTAAAAAATATTTAGCTATTAGTTAATTTTTTCTTAGGATCGTAAAAAGGTTTTTCTACAACTGTAGCAGTATTGTTTTGCAGAGGCATTTTAACTTCAAGAACTTCTCCTAAACTACAATTGTTAATTGAAACCATAGCAAGAGCTATATTTTTTTTTAATCTTGGAGAATAAACTGCTGAGGTTATTTTTCCGACTGCATTATTATCTTTTATTAACGGCCAGTAAGTTGTGTTAGGTCCCTTTAAAGGTTCGCAATCAATTACAATGCCAACCTGTTTTCTTTTTATTCCATCACTCTTAATCTTTTTTAAAGCATTTTTTCCAACAAAGTTAGCTTCTATATCTAAATTAATTAAACGATCTAATCCAAGTTCATATGGATTGGTATTGATATCTGCATCAGCATGATAAGATAACATTCCTCCTTCAATACGTCTTATAGATGATGTATGACCTGGTTGTAATCCAAATTTTTTTCCAGCTAACATAATTTTTTCCCAAAGTTCATCACCTTTAGAACCATCTCTTAAATAAAGCTCATAACCCAGTTCACTTGACCACCCAGTTCTTGATACAATCAATGGAATTCCATCAAGATTTAGTTCACGAAGCCAATAATATTTGAGACCATTTATACTTTCACCAAACAAAGCTTCCATTATTTTTCCTGAGGTTGGACCTTGTAATTGAAGAGGTGAAACATCTGGCTCAGTAATTCTTACATTTAATTCTGAGTTTACCGCAACACCTTGAGCCCATAATAAAACATCACTATCTGCGAGAGATAACCAAAAATGATTTTCAGCAAGTTTTAAGAGAACAGGATCATTTAAAATACCACCATCATTGTTTACAATTAAAATATATTTACACTGTCCAACAGAAAGATTTGATAAATCTCTAGGTGTTAATAGTTGAATAAATTTAGCAGCATCTGGGCCAGTAATTTCTACTTGACGTTCAACTGCAACATCACAAAGAATTGCATCGTTAACTAAGTTCCAGAAATTTTGCTCTGGACTCCCAAAATCTCGAGGGATGTACATATGGTTATAAACAGAAAAGCCAGTCGCCCCCCATTTTACAGTAGAATTAAAGTAAGGAGATTTACGTATCTGTGTACCAAAACCAAAATCTTTTTTATTTTCCATTTGAAATATGTATAAAAATATGAATTTTTTTAAAGCTTTTTATTTAACCTCACAATGTATCGCTGCAAACTCGGTTGCTTTCATTATCTCTTCGGGTTCTTTTTTAAATATTAGGTCTATTTCTTTATCAGAGTACTTCTCACTTAACTTATTAATAGTACATAAACAGTAACTTTTAGCCATATCTGGCCCAAGATATATTTTAGAGTTTCCATAACAACCTATATACATTTCTCGCTCATACTCTGGACTAAATGCCAATACTTCTAAAAAAAAAAAGAAGTTAAATAATAGTAGGATTTTAAATTTTTTGATCGTATTCACCTATTTTTCCAGTTTTTTGAAGTAGACTATCAATAAAATCAAATATCTTTTTCTTTCTTTGATCAGAAGTAGGACTTTCAGTAACAACTACTAAAGATGGTTTATTTGATGAAGCTCTAATTAATCCCCAAGAACCATCGTTAAAAGAAAATCTAATTCCATTAACAGTTAAAACTTCAGAAATTTCTTGATCATCAATTTTAATTTTAGAGTCTTTAATTTGTGTAACTTGTTTTACTAAATCTTCAACAACCTGATATTTTTCTTCATCTTTACAAAAAGGGGCCATAGTAGGTGTTTGAAATGTTTTTGGAAGTTCATCTATAATTTTGTCCATCATTTTATTTTGATTATCTAATAAATAACAAACTTGAATTGCTGAATTAATTCCATCATCATAACCATAACCTAATGGTTGATTAAAAAAAAAGTGACCACTCTTTTCGAAACCAGCTAATGCTTTTTCTGTGTTAACTTTTCTTTTAATATGAGAGTGACCTGTTTTCCAGTAAATAGTTTTACATCCGTTATCTAATAAAACTTGATCTTTTGTGTATAGTCCTGTTGATTTAACATCAACAACAAATTTAGAGTTTTTGTGTTTAGTAGCTAAGTTTCTTGCAATTAATAGACCAATTTTGTCAGAAAAAATTTCATTACCTTTATTATCTATAACACCAACTCTATCTCCATCTCCATCAAAACCAAATCCAATATCTGCATTATTCTTTTTTACTACTCTACTTATTTCATGAAGCATTTCTAAATCTTCAGGATTTGGATTATACTTTGGAAATGTCCAATCTAAATTACAGTCTAATTCAATAACTTCACAACCAATACCTCTCAAAATATCTGGAGCAAATATTCCAGCTGTACCATTTCCACATGCAACAACCACTTTAATTTTTTTTTTAATCTTATTTTTATTAATTAGGTGATCTTTATAAATTTGTTGAAAACCTTCAATTTTTTTTTCATTACCTTGTCCTTCAACAAATTTTTGATTTAATGTAATATCTTTCAATTCCTCCATTTCTTCAGGAGCGTGTGTTAAACCTTTTTTAATTCCCATTTTAACACCAGTCCAACCATTTTCATTATGACTGGCAGTTATCATCGCAACTGCATCTGCTTCTAATTTAAATTGAGCAAAATAAACAGTTGGAGATAGAGATAAACCTACATCTTCGATTTTACATCCAGTTGAAATTAGTCCTTTTTTTAAAGCAGTTTTTATTTCTTCACTGTAAGATCTATAATCATGTCCAACTATCACCCGTGGATTATTTTTTTTTGTATGTTTTATAATTTGAGTTCCCAAACCTTTACCCAGATTCTCCACCCCAGCTTTATTAATGTCTTTTTTATACAACCATCGAGCGTCATATTCTCTAAAACCGTATGGATCTATTTTTATAATCTCAGGCATTGCACATATTACTTATATTTTTTTTGATTTTTTTGTTGATATTTTTTTTATATGTTCTATAAATGTTCTGTTGATTTAGTATTTATATAGTATATTAACGATATTAGCATACAACATATAGTTGTTATGTGTTAAAATAACTTAAAAATTAAACATTATGAATAAAATTCTATCCCAGGCGTTAAAGAAAGCTGTCTCCGAATTTAGCCCAAATGTTACCGATTCAAAAAAAGAGAATAGACCAGATTTATTCTCTTTGAGTAATGACACCGAGTTATTCCAAAATGAAAAAGGGATTATAATTAAAATCGATAGATCTAGAGATTCAAACCTAACTGATTTTGGAAAAGCAACTTTAAAAGATAGATATTTAGGACACAATGAGTCTTTTCAAGACTTGTTTGCACGAGTTGCAAGCTCATATGCCGATGACAATTTACACGCTCAAAGAATCTATAATTACATAAGTAATTTATGGTTTATGCCAGCAACACCAGTTTTATCTAATGGTGGAACTAAAAGAGGTTTGCCTATTTCATGTTTTTTAAATGAGGCATCAGACAGTTTAAATGGAATACTTGATCTATGGAGCGAAAATGTTTGGTTAGCTGCAAAAGGTGGTGGTATTGGAAGTTACTGGGGCAATCTCAGGTCTATTGGAGAAAAAATAGGTAAAGTTGGAAAAACGTCTGGAATAATTCCATTTATTAAAGTTATGGACTCATTAACAATGGCAATCAGTCAAGGTTCATTAAGACGAGGTTCTGCAGCTTGTTATCTTCCAATTGATCATCCAGAAATTGAAGAATTTATTGAGATGCGAAGACCAACTGGGGGTGATCCAAATAGAAAAGCTTTGAACCTCCATCATGGTATTTTAGTTTCAGATGCTTTTATGAGAGCTGTTGAGACAGATGATCAATGGGCATTAAAAAGTCCTGCCGATGGTACTGTACAACAAACTATTTCTGCAAGAAACTTATGGATTAGATTGTTAACTGCAAGAATGGAAACAGGTGAGCCTTATATTATTTACATTGACACTGTTAACAGACAAATTCCACAACATCATAAGCTAGCAAATTTAACTGTTAAGACTTCTAATCTATGTAGTGAAATAACTTTGCCTACGGGAATAGATAAAGATGGAAGAGACAGAACAGCTGTTTGTTGCCTATCTTCTTTAAACTTAGAAAAATATGATGAGTGGAAAGATGATAAAATGATGATTAATGATGTTATGAGATTTTTAGATAATGTCCTAACTGATTTTATTGATAGAGCCCCTGATCAATTTGCTGACGCAAAATACTCTGCTGAAAGAGAAAGAAGTGTTGGTTTAGGTGTTATGGGCTTTCATTCTTATTTACAAAAAAATCAAATTCCCCTTGAATCAGTTATGAGTAAAGTTTGGAATAAAAAAATTTTTAAACATATCCAAGAAAATGTTGATCAAGCATCTAAAGATTTAGCTGATGAAAGAGGACCTTGTCCTGATGCTGCTGAATATGGTTACAATGAAAGGTTTTCAAATAAAACTGCTATTGCACCAACTGCTTCAATTTCAATTATTTGTGGTGGAGCTTCACCAGGAGTAGAGCCAATCGCAGCAAATAGTTATACTCACAAAACACTTTCAGGTTCTTTTAATGTAAGAAACAGATATTTGGTTGAGTTATTAGAAAAACATGGAAAAAATACAGAAGAAGTATGGTCTGGAATTACAACTAACCAGGGCTCTGTTTCTCATTTAGATTTTTTAACTAACTTGGAAAAAGATGTTTTTAAAACAGCTTTTGAGTTAGATCAAAAGTGGATTATTGAATTAAGTGGAGATAGAACACCTAATATATCGCAAGCTCAGTCAATTAACTTGTTTTTAGCTGCTGATGTTCATAAAAAAGAATTACATAAAATTCATTTTGATGCTTGGAAAAAAGGTTTAAAAAGCCTTTATTATTGTAGGTCAAAATCAATTCAACGTGCAGAAAATGTTAATGATGCAAATGCAACTGATGTTACTGCCAATGTTTATAAATCAAAAAAACAAAAAAGTGAACAACCAGAATATGAGGAGTGTCTGTCATGTCAGTAGAAAGTATGAAGTCCGCAATTATCCAACAAGAAAAAAAAGAAATTATTCAACCAAAAAAAATGGGCTTACTAGTCGAAAACCCTGTTTACAAACCTTTTAGATATCCTTGGTGTTACGATGCTTGGCTGACACAACAAAGAATTCATTGGTTGCCTGAAGAAGTTCCACTTGGAGATGATGTTAGAGACTGGCAAAAAAATCTAACCCAGTCAGAAAAAAATTTATTAACTCAAATTTTTAGATTTTTTACTCAAGCTGATGTTGAAGTTCAGAACTGCTATCTAAGACATTACACGACTGTATTCAAACCAACGGAAGTATTAATGATGATGACGGCATTTGCTGCAATGGAAACAGTTCATATAGCTGCTTACTCACATCTACTAGATACTATTGGAATGCCAGAGTCAGAATATTCTGCTTTCATGAAATATAAAGAAATGAAAGATAAATATGACTATATGCAAAATTTTGATATGAGTTCAAAAAAAGATATTGCACTCACTGTAGCTGTATTCAGTGCTTTTACCGAAGGCTTACAATTATTTGCAAGTTTTGCAATTCTACTAAACTTTCCAAGACATAATAAAATGAAAGGCATGGGTCAGATTGTTACCTGGTCGGTCAGAGACGAAACTTTGCATTGCAATTCTATGATCAGACTTTTCAAAGAATTCATCAATGAAAATCCAGAAATATGGAATGCAGATCTTAAAAAAGAACTTTATAAAGCTTGCAGAACAATTATAGAGCATGAAGATGCTTTTATTGATTTAGCTTTTGAAATGGGTCCAATGGAAGGTCTAACCGCTCAAGAAGTCAAAAGTTATATTAGATTTATAGCCAATAGAAGATTAGCACAGTTAGGCTTAGATCCAATTTATGATGTTCAAAAAAATCCGTTAGGTTGGTTAGACACAATGTTGAATGCTGTTGAGCACATGAACTTTTTTGAGGGTCGAGCAACAGAGTATTCTAAAGCATCTACGCAGGGTACTTGGACAGAAGCATTTTCATAAATTGAGATACAAAAAGTATTTTAGAAAAGCTCTTTTAAAAGAGAAAAACTTGGGGCTATCATTTTTAAAAGAGGTAGTTTCCAAGAAACCTAAGGTGTTCTTAGAAATAGGTGTATTTCAAGGTGTTACAGCAAGAAATGTTTGTGAAGCACTTCACGAAATTAATGATGGAAATTTTAAATATATAGGTATCGATCTATTTTCTCTTGATAATAAGGACACATATGAAGGTTGGAAAAATGGAACTAATGAAATTATTCCAGGCACTGAACAAAATAATTTTTTAAAGAAATTTTATTTCAAATATATTTTAAAAGAAGATCCTTATAGTTTAAGGGCTGTTCAATATTTGTTAAAAAAATTTGAAAAAAAAACTGAACTAATAAAAGATAATTCTAATTCAGCTTTAAAAAAAATAGATATGTCACAGGTTGATTATGTTTTTTTAGATGGGGGGCACTCCTACAATACTGTTAAAAATGATTTAAATTATTCTAAGCCCGTTATAGAAAATAATGGCACGATTTTATGTGATGATTATGATTTACATTTCGCACCAGGAGTTAAAAAGGCTGTAGATGAATTTGTTGAAATTAATAATTTAAAATTTGAATTTTTATTAAACAGATTTGCAAAAATTGAAAAAAAAAAAATTTATCGCTGATTTAAATTTACTACTTTTCTATGCTTACTACCCTTGTAACTAGCAAGTGGTCTAATTAATTTATTGGCTGCATGTTGCTCTATTACATGCGCTGACCATCCTGTAATTCTAGAAATAACAAAAATTGGTGTAAAGAAATCAGTATCAAAACCCATTAAATGATAAGTAGGTCCAGTAGGGTAGTCTACATTTGGGTGGATATTTTTTCTATCAATCATTACTTTTTCAACAATGTCATAAATTTTTTCAAATTTTTTATCTTTTTTAATTTTTGCAACTTTTCCAAAGTATTCTCTCATTGTAGGAACTCTAGAGTCTCCACTCTTATAAACTCTATGACCAAAACCCATTACAACATCTTTATTATCAAGAGCTTTGTTAATCCATTTTAAGGCATTTTCTGGCTTTTTAATTTTTTTCATCATATGCATAACTTCTTCGTTTGCACCTCCGTGTAAAGGTCCTTTTAAACTTGCTATAGCTCCAGTAATTGCCCCGTGGATATCTGACAAACTACTAGTGATAGTTCTAGCAGTAAATGTAGAAACATTAAAACTATGTTCAGCATATAGAATTAAAGAGACGTCAAAAGCTTTAACAATTTCTTTGTTAGGAATTTTTCCAAAACACATATGAAAAAAATTTTCAGCAAATGTTAATTTTTTTTTAGGTTGTATTATTTTTTTGCCCTTTCTAAGTCTATAGAAGGCCGCTAAAGCAACAGGAGTTTTAGCAAAAATTCTCATTGATTTTCTAAGATTAGCCTTAGGGGAATTATTTTTAGTTTCTTTGTCTTCAAGGCCCATGACACTTACAGCAGTTCTCGCAACATCCATTGGGTGAGAATTTTTAGGTATTTGCTTAAGAATATTTATTAAATTCTTAGACAAAGTTCTTTCTTTTGATTCTTTTTCCTCAAATTGTTTAAGTTGTTTTTTATTTGGTAATTCTTTATTTAAAATTAAATAAGCAACTTCCTCAAATTTACATCTAGCACATAAATCTTGTGCAGCATAACCTCTATATGTAAGAGAGTTAATCTCAGGCATAACTTTTGAAATTTCAGTTTCATCTACTACAATTCCTAATAAACCTTTTTTAATTTCATCACTCATTATTCATGTCCTTCTGTACTAAAATTATAAATTTTTTCATCCAAAGAATTATATTTTTCGTACTCAACTAACTCATAAAGTCTTTTTCTAGTTTGCATTTTATCAATAATATTATTCTGATGTCCATTTGCATAAATGTCTCTCAAACCATCCTCTACATTTTTCATAGCCAATCTTTGTGTAGTTACCGGATAAATTACGATATTATAGCCAAAGTTTTCTAATTCTTTGTAATTAAATAGTTTGGATTTTCCAAATTCAGTCATATTAGCAAGCAAATAACAAGAAAGCTCTTTTCTAACTTTTTCAAAATCTTTTTCATCATAAAGAGCCTCAGGAAATATAATCTCAGCTCCCGCATCAATATATGCTTTGCATCTATTTATCATCTTATCAATTCCCTCAACACTCTTAGCATCAGACCTTGCTATTATCTTAAAGTTGTCATCTTGTTTAGCCTTTACACATTCTTTAATTTTTTTTACCATTTCTTCTGTTGAAATTAATTCTTTATTATCAAGGTGACCACATCTTTTGCGCTCAACTTGATCTTCTAAATGAACAGCAGTAATTCCAAATTCTTCAAAAGTTTTGATTGTTTCTTCACATGATTTAAAACCAGTGTCTATATCTACAATAGTCGGTAAATTTGTAACTCGTGAAATTAAATAAGATCTTGTGCTTACGTCTTGCAATGTAGTTAATCCAATATCAGGAAAACCTAAATCATTTGCCATTACTCCGCCAGATACATAAACAGCATCATATCCAATCTCTTCAATTAATTTTGCTGTTAAGGGGTTATAAGCCCCAGGGACTCTAAGAATCTTATTTGTTTTAAGCTTATTTACAAAGTCTACCCTTTTTTGATTGGGCCCTTTATTTACAAAGTGCACTAAAAAATTCCTTTTTTTATATTTTTCTTTATTTGACTTCTTTTTACCTGAATATTCAATTTATTTAACTCACCAGATTTTAAAGTTTTAAGGTTTTGAACAGTTTTTAAAAATCTTAGACTTTCTTTTTTATCTAAAATCTCATCAGTTAGTGTTAAAAACTTTTGTATATAATTTTGTCTTTTAAAAGGACGAGCCCCATAAGGATGTGCGTCAGCTCTATCTATTTGTTCTACAATTTTTTTACCATTTTTTAAAGTAACTACCACTTTTCCTCCAAAAGATTTATTTTTTGGGTTGGGATCGTGATATTTTTTAGTCCACTTTTTATCTTCATGAGTTGTGATTGATTTCCATATTTTTATAGTACTTTTTTTGTTTGCTCTTTGTTTAGTGTATGATTTAATATGATGCCAGTCTGCATCCTCTAAAGCTACTGCAAAAATATACATAATGGAGTGGTCCAAAGTTTCTCTACTTGCATTGGGGTCCATTTTTTGAGGATCATTTGCACCTGTTCCTATTACATAATGAGTATGGTGACTTGTATATAAATCAATTTTTTTAATTTGGCCCAGGTCAGTAATTTTTTTATTAAGTTTTTTCGCAATATCTATAAGAGCTTGAGCTTGATATTCGGCGGAATACTCTTTGGTGTATGTTTCTAAAATAGCCTTTTTACTCTCTCCTCTTTTTGGTAGTGGAACACTGTACAACGCTTTCTTTCCATCCAGTATTCTAGCTATAATACTATCCTCACCTTCATAAATAGGACTTGGCGCCCCCTCACCACGCATTGTTCTATCAACTGCTTCAATTGCAAGCTTACCAGCGTGTGCAGGAGCAAAAGCTTTCCAACTAGATATTTCTCCTTTACGAGATTGTCTTGTTGAAATTGTTGTGTGTAAAGCTTGTTGGACAGCCTGATATATTGTTTCAGTATTTAATTTTAGCATAGCTCCCAAACCAGCAGCAACACTAGGACCTAGATGAGCAATATGATCAATTCTATGTTTATGAAGACAAATACCTTTCACTAAATTTACCTGAACTTCATAAGCAGTAATAATTCCTTTTAAAAGATCTAATCCACTTTTTTTATTTTGTTGTGCTACACTTAAAAGAGGTGGAATATTATCTCCAGGGTGACTGTAGTCTGCTGCCAAAAAAGTATCATGAAAATCAAGCTCTCTCACAGCAGTTCCGTTAGACCAAGCAGCCCACTCACAATCAAATTTTTGTTTTGAGTCTATTCCAAATAAATTTGCACCATTTTTTCTAGAGTGTTTTAAAGCCATCTCTCTTGATGAAATGACTGCCTTTCTGTTTAAAGAGGCAATAGCAACAGAAGCGTTATCTATAATTCTATTAATAACCATCTCAATTGAATCTTTATCTAATTTTGCATTATCAGAAGCTATCTCAGCAATTTTCCAGGCTAATTGTTTTTTCTTAGGTAAATGAATTTTAGATGGGTAAACTTTAATCTTATGTGAAATCACAAATCTCCTTAATTTTTAAGAGATTATTAATAGTAAGAAAAAAAATTAAATCAATCTTTTAAGTAAGTAGAAACTATTTTTTCAACACCAATAAAGTCTTTTATTAAATGATTATGGTAAATTTCATTAGTATTTTTTTCAGTATATCCATTTTCTAATAAAATTACTGGAATAGAAGCAGCCTTTGCCGCATTTGCATCTGACTCACTATCTCCAATCATTAATGATTTTTTTATATCTCCATCCAATATTTCAATAATACTTGTTAAATGTCTAGGATCTGGTTTGCAATAATCAAAAGTATCATGACCCGCAACATATTCAAAGTAATCATAAATACCAATTTTTTTTAACAGGTCTACTGCCAAATGTTCTTGTTTATTGGTGCATACAGCCATAGAAATACTTTTATTTTTACACCATTTTAAGAATTCTTTAACTCCATTGATCAAAGTGCTTTCATTAATAATGTTATTTCCATAAAAAGCTATAAACTCTTTTACCATTTCTGCTTTTATTTTATGATCATTAATTTTTTCCATTTCTTTTTTTGCTTGTCCATAAATAGACTTTCCAATCATTGCACCGGCACCTTGTCCTAATAGATTTCTAATATCGTTAGATGATTTAGTGGGATAACCGTATTTTTTCATTACATAATTGTGAGCATTCATTAAATCAGGTGCTGTATCAACCAATGTGCCATCTAGATCAAATAAAATTGTGTATTTTTGAGTCATTTATAAAGTATTTTTAAGAAATAATTTGTGAATTAAGATTACTCTATACTTACTATAAAGATTTTTCTAGATGAAACAAATAAATTTACAAAAAACTCAAATAAAATTACGAAATAAGTTTATTAAATCTGGTGTAAAAATGATTGGTCCAGAAACAATTTTTTTTTCAATTGATACAAAAATTGGAAAAAATGTAACTATAAATCCATATGTTGTTATTGGTAAAAAAGTTAAAATTGGAAATAATGTAACAATAAATTCTTTCTCGCATTTAGAAAATTGTAAAGTTGAAAATAAAGTTGATATTGGCCCTTACGCAAGAATAAGACCTGGAACAACTTTAAAGGAAGGATCTCGAATAGGAAATTTTGTTGAAGTAAAAAAAAGCATCATAGGAAAAAAATCAAAAGTTAATCACTTATCTTACATTGGGGATAGTGAAATTGGAAAAAATGTTAATATTGGGGCAGGAACCATTACTTGCAACTATGATGGAATTAAAAAAAGTAAAACCAAAATTAAAAATAATGTTTTTATAGGATCTAATTCATCTTTAGTAGCCCCAGTTACAATAAATGAAAACAGTATTGTTGGAGCAGGTTCTGTTATAACAAAAAATATTAAAAAGAAGTCATTAGCTTTAACAAGAGCTGCACAAGTTGAAATAAACAATTATAAAAGAAAAATAAAATAAAATATGTGTGGGATAATAGGCATTACTAGCAGCAAACCAGTTTCATCTTCTATTATAAATTCTCTTAGAAAATTAGAATATAGAGGTTATGACTCTGCAGGACTAGCTACACTATCTGATGGTATTATAAACGAAGTTAAATCTGAAGGTCGTGTTGAAAGTTTAGAAAAAAATTTAGCTATCAAAAACATGTTAGGGTCAGTAGGTATAGGACATGTAAGGTGGGCAACACATGGAATTCCAAATACTGTAAATGCTCATCCTCATTCTTCAGAAAGTGTTTCAATTGTTCATAATGGAATTATTGAAAATTCAACAATTTTAAAAAAACTTTTGATTGGGAGGGGCCATATATTCAAATCACAAACAGATACAGAGGTAATTGTTCATTTAATTACAGAATATTTAAAAGAGAATAATTTAAAAGATTCAATTGTAAAAATGCTTAAGCAATTACATGGTAGTTTTGCTTTAGGTATAATATTCAAAGATCAACCAGACTTAATTGTTGGTGCAAGAAGAGGGTCTCCTCTTGCAGTAGGGTATGGGCCCAATGAAAACTATTTAGGATCAGATTCATACGCTTTAAAATCAATGACAAATAAGATCTCTTATTTAAATGATGGAGAATTTTGTATCTTAAAAAAAGATCAAGTAGAGTTTTTTGATGAAAATGGAATTAAAGTTAACAAGAAGGTTCTAGAATTATCCTCAAAAGAACAAGATTATGAAAAAGGTGACTTCAAACATTTTATGGCAAAAGAAATTGAAGAACAACCGACAACTTTAAAAAATTGTATTAAGGAGTATGTGGATAATATTAATAATGATATTAATATATTTAATATTCCCTGGGATCTAAAAGAAATTTCTTCAATAACTTTGATTGGATGTGGTACAGCTTATCACTCTTGTCTGATGGCTAAATACTGGTTTGAAGGATTAACAAATTTTGATGTTACAATTGATATAGCTTCAGAATTTAGATACCGAAAAAATAGATTTAAAAAAAATAACTTATATATTTTTGTTTCTCAATCTGGTGAAACAGCAGATACTTATGCCGCTTTAGATTTATGTAACAAGAATGATATGAAAACATGTAGTGTTGTCAATGTTATTGAGAGTTCAATAGCAAGAGATTCAAAATTTGTCTTACCAATACATTGTGGACCTGAAATAGGAGTTGCATCAACAAAAGCATTTTTAGGTCAAATGATGGTTCTTTATATCTTTACTTTAAAACTTGCTTTCTTAAAAAAAGATTTAGAAAAAAAAATGTATATAAATAAAATCAAAGATTTAAAAACCCTACCAAAGCTTGTTAAACAAACTTTATTGACTGAAAATAAAATTCAAACAGTATCAAGCACATTTACTGATGCAAAAGGCTCGATGTTTTTAGGTAGGGGATTTTCTTATCCTATTGCACTAGAAGGCGCACTTAAATTAAAAGAATTAGCTTATGTTCATGCCGAAGGGTATCCAGCAGGTGAAATGAAACATGGCCCATTAGCATTGATAGAGGATGGAATGCCAGTAGTAGTTTTAGCACCAAGAGATAATTACTATAATAAAACAATTTCCAATATGCAGGAAGTAATAGCCAGAGGAGCTAAAGTTTTATTAATTACCAATAAAAGTAAAGACGAAGTAGTGTCTGAAAATATTTGGGAAACTATTGAAGTAGAAAATACAAACGATGATTTGCTTCCTTTTTTATTAACAATTCCATTACAAAAACTGGCTTATTATTCAGCCTTAAAAAAAGGGTATGATATTGATAAGCCTAGAAATTTAGCTAAATCTGTTACAGTTGAATAATTAATAAACTCTGATAGAACACTTCTAGGTTGAATATGAAAAATTGGAAAATAAATAGCTGGAGGAATTATCCTGTTAAGCACATTCCGGAGTATCCGGATAAAAAAGAATTAGATGGAGTACTTAACAAAATCAAAGATTTTCCTCCATTAGTTTTTGCAGGTGAAACTAGACATCTAAAAGAACAGCTTGCAGAAGTTGTTGACGGCAAAGCTTTTTTATTACAAGGAGGTGATTGTGCTGAAAGTTTTGCAGAATTTCACCCAGATAATATTAGAGATACATTTAAGCTAATATTGCAAATGTCATTAGTTTTAACTTATTCAGCATCATTACCCGTGATTAAATTAGGAAGAATAGCTGGACAATTTTCTAAACCAAGAAGCTCTCCATTAGAAAATATTGATGGCATTGAACTACCTAGTTATTTGGGGGATAATATTAATGGAATTGAATTTAATGAAAAATCAAGAGTTCCTGATCCAAAAAGATTATTTAAAGCATATTCTCAATCAGCATCAACTCTTAATCTCATAAGAGCTTTTTCACATGGTGGGTTTGCTGATCTTAAAAAAGTACATACTTGGAATTTAGGATTTATAAAAAAAACACCTGCTGCAAAAAAATTCAAAGAATTAGAAGATAAAATTGCTGATGCATTAGCATTTATGGATGCATGTGGAATTAATTCAGATTTTAATAGAAGATTAAAAACTGTAAACTTTTGGACTTCACATGAAGCACTATTATTGCCTTTCGAACAAGCGATGACAAGAGTTGACTCAACAACAGGTGAGCATCATGATACCTCTGCTCACTTTGTTTGGATAGGTGATAGAACAAGGCAGTTAGATGGTGGACATGTTGAATTTTGTAGAGGTATTGAAAATCCAATTGGAATAAAATGTGGTCCTACATTAAAAAGTGAAGATTTAATTAATTTGTGTAACAAAATTAATCCTAAAAATGAAAAAGGTAAGATTACATTAATCTCAAGATTTGGTCATGAAAACGTAGGTAAATTTTTACCCAAATTAGTTAGAGCGATAAACAAAGAAGGCTTAAATGTAATTTGGTCGTGTGATCCAATGCATGGAAATACAATAAAATCTACCTCTGGTTATAAAACAAGACCATTTAATAATGTTGTAAAAGAAGTTAAAAATGTTTTTGAATGCCACCAAAGTGAAGGAAGTTTTGCGGGTGGTTTGCATATAGAAATGACAGGTCAAGATGTAACAGAATGTACTGGTGGAGCCCAAAAGATATCTGATCAAGATTTATCTGCTAGATATCATACCCATTGTGATCCAAGACTTAATGCTAACCAAGCCCTAGAACTTGCATTTTTAATTTCAGATGAAATTAAAAAAAACGCCACATATTCAAAAAATAATATTAAAGCGGCATCTTAAACAATTGTATTTAATACAATTTTGATTAAATTTTATAATTATGAAAGCATCCGAAAAAATACAATTTATAAGTAATTGGATAAAAAGCTACGTTGTGGCAATGCCACACAATGCCGAATCATTAGTTATTGGTATATCAGGTGGGATAGATTCTTCAGTTTCAAGCACATTAAGTGCAATGACAGGTTTAAAAACAATTGTTTTATCAATGCCAATTAAACAAAAATCTACACAACATGATTTAAGTCTTAAACACCAAGAGTGGTTAGTTAAAAAATTTAAAAATGTTGAAGCTCATACAGTAAATTTAGATAAATTATTTGAATCTTTTGAGAATAGTTTATCTAAATTTAATAATGACCACGGCATGGCTAACTCAAGAGCAAGACTTAGAATGACAACACTTTATCAAGCTGCATCAGCAAACAAAGGAATTGTAGTGGGCACAGGAAATAAAGTTGAGGATTTTGGAGTTGGTTTTTATACTAAATATGGTGATGGAGGAGTAGATATATCTCCTATTGCAGATTGTAATAAAACTGATGTTTGGGAAATGGGTAGAGAACTAAATATACTAAAAGAAATAATTGATGCTGCTCCAACAGATGGACTTTGGGATGATGGTAGAACTGATGAAGGACAACTCGGATTAAAATATAACGAATTAGAAGAAGCAATGAATAATCCCAATTCTTCAAATCGTGAAAAATATGAGAAAATTAGAAAATTAAATTTGCATAAAATGGTGCCTATCCCAGTATGCAAGATTCCAAACTAATCAAATAGATTCACAAAACTATAATTAAAGTATATTTCTATAACAATGAATAAAGATATTTTTTTAACAAATAATTTAAGTAACAAGAAAGAAAAATTTGTTCCCTTAAATGAAAAAAAAATTGGTATGTATGTATGTGGACCAACGGTATATGATAATCCTCATATAGGTAATGCTAGACCATTGGTTATTTTTGATATTCTATTTAAGCTTTTAAAATTTAAGTATGGTAAAAATGCAGTTACATACGTAAGAAATATTACAGATGTAGACGATAAGATTATAAAATCATCTATAGAAAATAATATTCCTATTTCAGAACTAACAAAAAACATAATTGAAAATTTTACAAATGATTGTAGTTTTTTAAACTGTGAGACGCCATCAGAGCAACCAAAAGCAACTGATTACATAGACTTAATGATTAAGATGATCTCTGAACTTATTAATAAAGGTTTTGCTTATGAAAATAATAATCATGTGTATTTTCAGGTTAACAAATTTAAAGATTATGGAAAATTATCAAATAAAAAATTAGAAAATTTAATTGCTGGATCAAGAATTGAAGTTTCAGAAAATAAAAAGAGCGCTGAAGATTTTGTTTTATGGAAACCATCAATTGATAATGAGCCCTATTGGGTCTCACCTTGGGGTAAGGGAAGACCTGGTTGGCATTTAGAATGTTCTGCAATGTCAAAAAAGTTTTTAGGAGATGAATTTGATATTCATGGTGGTGGTATTGATTTGCTTTTTCCACATCATGAAAATGAAATAGCTCAATCTAGATGTGTGAACGATACCAAGACTTTTGCGAATTATTGGGTACATAACGCTTTTATCACTATGTCCAATGAAAAAATGTCAAAATCACAAGGAAATATTCTAAAGATAAAAGATTTTAAGAATAAAATTAATGGACAAGTTCTAAGACTTGCTCTTATGAGCGCACATTATAAACAACCGTTGGATTGGAATGATAAACTTTTAGAAAACTGCAAAGGAACCATTGAAAAATGGTATGAACTTTATTTACCCTCAAACAATCCATTAACTATTCCTGACGACATTCTTTTACCTTTGTATGATGATTTGAATACTCCAGGTTATATTGCTAATTTACACAATCTTTATGATAAAGCTTTAAAAGGAAAAGATAATGAGAAAAGAATTTTTACATCAGCATGTAATTTTATTGGTCTATTGACTGAAACTAAAGAAGAGTGGCTTAATTTCAAAAAGAAAAAATCACTAATTAGTGAGAAAGATATTCTTAAAAAAATTGAATTGAGAGATAAAGCAAGAGAAGACAAGGATTATGTAAAATCTGATTTAATTAGAAATGAACTTTTAGATAAAGGTGTTTTAATAGAAGATAAAAATGGTAAAACAGTTTGGAAATTTAAATGAGCAAAGAACAACTTTACATATTTGATACAACCCTTAGAGACGGAGCCCAAACCCAAGGTGTTGATTTTTCAGTAGATGATAAAGTAAAAATTGCATCTGCTTTAGATAACCTAGGAGTTGATTATATTGAAGGGGGATGGCCAGGAGCAAATCCTACTGATACTGAGTTTTTTCAAATAAAACATAACTTTAAGAATTCAAAATTAACATCATTTGGTATGACTAAAAAAATTGGTCGTAGTGCCGATAATGATCCTGGATTATCTGCTCTTTTAAACTCCAACACTATGGCAGTTTGTTTGGTAGGTAAATCATGGGATTTTCATGTTGATATTGCTTTAGGAATTTCTAATGAAGAAAATTTAGAAAACATAAGTGAAAGTGCAAAACATTTTGTTAAAGAAAAAAAAGAGTTCATGTTTGATGCAGAACATTTTTTTGATGGATATAAAGCAAATCCCAAATATGCCCTGTCTTGTCTTAAGGCTGCTTTTGACCAAGGTGCAAGATGGATAATCTTATGTGATACCAATGGTGGAACATTACCTCATGAGATTACATCAATAATTAACGAAGTAATTAAAGTTATTCCAGGAAAAAACCTAGGTATACACGCTCATAATGATACAGGTAATGCTGTTGCCAATTCATTAGCTGCAGTTTGGGCTGGTGTGAGACAAGTTCAGGGAACTATTAACGGTTTAGGTGAGAGATGTGGAAATGCAAATCTTATGTCACTAATCCCAACTTTTTTTTTAAAAGATGCTTTTTATTCAAAATTTAAATTACAAATAAAACCACAAAATATTAAAAACTTAACACAATGTTCAAGACTTTTAGATGAAATTTTAAATAGAAAGCCCAACAAGCATTTACCATACGTTGGTGCTGCAGCTTTTTCACACAAAGGAGGTCTACATGTCTCTGCAGTTCAAAAGGATCCAAAAACATATGAACATATAAACCCCGAAGAAGTAGGTAATTCAAGAAATATTGTTATTTCTGATCAGTCAGGAAAGTCTAATATAATTTCAAGATTAAAAACAATTGGTATTGAAATAAAAGAAACCGACCCAAAAATTAAAAAACTTTTAGAGGAAGTAAAAGATAGAGAGTTCATTGGATATAGTTATGACGGAGCTGATGCCTCGTTTGAACTTTTGGCAAGAAGAATCATTGGTGGGATACCAAGGTATATTTCAATAAAGGAATATGACGTTTCTGTAAAAAAAAACTCATCTGGACAAATTATTTCATCTGCAAAAGCTCAGTTAGAAGTTGATGGTAAAAAGATTGTTTGTGAAGGTGAGGGTAATGGACCAGTAAATGCATTAGATAATGCTATTAGACAAAATATAGATAAGTTGAATAAGTATTCTAAATATTTAAAAGATCTCAAATTAGTTGATTATAAAGTGAGAATTTTAAATACTGGAACTGAGGCTGTGACTAGGGTTTCAATAGAAAGCACTGACTCTAAAGGAAAGAATTGGTTTACGATTGGAGTTTCAGCCAATATCATTGATGCTTCATTTAAAGCGTTAATAGATAGTTTGGATTATAAATTATTTAAAGATAAAGCCCCAGCAAGTCTTTAATGTCTTTTAATAATATATCTTTTATTTTATATCAACCACAACTATCTGAAAATATAGGAGCTTGTGCCAGATCTATTAAAAATTTTAATTTTAAAAAGTTAGTAGTTGTGAATCCCAAACCCATTTTTCCAAATGATAAGATTTTAGCAACTTCAGTTGGTGCTAAAGATGTTATTAATAATAGTAAAGTGCATGACAGCTTAGAATCTGCAGTTAAAAAAGTTGACTTTGTAATTGCAACCTCTGCAAGATTTAGAAATAAAAATATTAAACATATTAAATTAGAAGATTTAATTAAGATTAATTTTACGAAAAAAGTTGCTTTTTTATTTGGATCTGAAGCCTCTGGTTTATCTAACAATGAAATAAGTTATGCAAATTATACTATGCAAATACCAACAAATCCTGATTTTAAATCTTTAAACCTATCTCATAGTGTGATTATTGTTGCTCATACAGTCGCCAATATAATTAAGCTAAAAGATTTCAAATACTCAAAATCCAATAAAATATCTTTAGCCAGCAAAAAAGATATTCAAGCAATGATAAACCTTTGCCTTAATAAATTAGATCAAAAAAATTTTTTTAAACCATTAGAAAAAAAACCCAAAATGTTGGAAAATTTAAGAAGTATTTTTTATAAAATGGAGTTATCTGAGAAAGAAATACGTATTTTATCAAGTGTATTTGCTAGTTTGGCCAAAAAAGGTTGATTGACAAAATAATGAGTAAGTTTATAACCCAACCATCATATGACAAAAAGAATTAGTTCTAAACATAAAATTGATAGAAGATTAAAAATAAACTTGTGGGGTAGACCTAAAAGTCCTTTTAATACTAGAGCATATGGTCCAGGTCAACATGGTCAATCTAGACAGGGAAAGCCTTCAGATTACGGAATTCAGTTACAGGCAAAACAAAAACTTAAAGGGTATTACGGAAATATTAATGAAAGACAATTTAGAAATATTTACAAAAAGGCCGCCATGCAAAAAGGTGACACTGGTGAAAACTTAATTGGATTACTTGAGAGGAGACTTGATGCAGTGGTATATAGAGCAAGATTTTCAACAACAATATTCTCTGCTAGACAACTTATTAACCATGGACACGTAAAAGTTAATGGTAAGAAAGTTAATATTGGTAGCTACATAGTTAAAGAGGAAGATACTATAGAAATTAGAGATAAATCTAAACAATTAGCATTTATAGATATAGCTTTGGCAAATAAAGAGAGAGAAACTCCTGAGTATATTCAATTAGATGAAAAAAATAAAAAGATAACTTTTGTTAGAATACCAAAATTTGAAGAAGTTCCTTACCCAGTAGTTATGGAACCAAATCTTGTAATTGAATATTATTCAAGATAAAAAATATTTATTTTTTAAAATTAACTCCCTTGTCCTCGAGCACTTTTTTAAGTTCACCATTTTCGTACATCTCTTTTACAATATCACATCCACCAACAAATTCTTTCTTAATATATAGTTGAGGGATAGTAGGCCAATCGCTAAAAGTTTTAATTCCTTCTCTTAAATTTTGATTTTCTAGAACATTTATGCCTTGAAAGTTAACTTCAAGAAGTTTTAGCATATTTGTGACTGCCATTGAAAACCCACATTGAGGAGCATCTGGTGTTCCCTTCATAAATAAACATACTTCATTACTATCGATATGATTTTGAATTAAATTTTTTGTTTGATCATCCATTATTGCTCCTTTGTTTTAATTGCTAAGGCATGTAATTCATTTCCCATTTTACCTTTAAGGGAATTGTATACCATTTTATGTTGTTCGATTTTACTTTTGCCTGAAAACTGTGAAGAAGTTACAGTTGCAGAATAATGATTGCCATCACCAGCCAGATCTTGAATTTCAACAGTTGCATCTGCTAAAGATTCTTTAATTAAACTCTCAATTTCTTTTAAATCCATTGCCATTATTTACTCATAAAATTAGTTAACCAATTTGTATTCGATGTTTTTAATTCGTCAATTGTAACTTTTGTCTTATCATTAATATATAGCTGATTTTCATTAATAGTTCCCAACTCATCAAAATGTACAGCATTTTTATTAAGTATATCCTTTACTTTTTTAAAATTTTGTTTGTTGATCTCAATTATGTATCGTCCTTGATCTTCAGCAAAAAAGTACTCAATCTCATTAATTAAAAATTTCGGTTTTTTCAAATTAATACCTTTATTTCCTTTAATGCACATTTTGCTAACCGCAGTGATTATTCCTCCTAAAGAAACATCATGAGCACTTTTAATATAATCATTGTCTATTAACTTTAATAAAGTTTCACCATTATTCTTTTCATTAAAAAGATTTATTTCAGGTGGAGGCCCATTTTTTTCATCTAAAATATTTCTTGCAAATAAACTCTGATCGATATGACCTTCAGTTTTACCTATTACCAAAACAATATTATCTATTTCCTTAAAATCCATTGTAATCATTTTTTTATAATCTTTAATCAAACCAACACCACCAATGGAAGGAGTAGGCTTAATACCTTCATCTTTAGTTTGGTTATAAAAAGATACATTTCCAGAAACTATTGGGAATTTTAAATATTTACTAGCTTCGCCAATACCCTGAACACATTCAACAAACTCTCCCATATTTTGCTCATTTTCAGGGCTACCAAAATTTAAACAATTTGTAATTGCGATTGGTTTTGCTCCAACTGAAATTAGGTTTCTAAAACTTTCACAAACCACTTGTTTTCCACCTGTTAATGGATGAGCCCAACAATAAACAGCTGAGGAGTCGACTGAGGCTGCAATTGCTTTTTCGGTTCCATGAACTCTCACTACTCCAGAATCCCCACCTGGTTTTTGAATAGTGTCACCCATAACTGTATGATCATATTGTTGCCAAATCCACTCTTTACTACAAATATTTGGGTTTGATAAAATTTTCTTTAATGTATCAATTATTTTTAAATTATTAAGATCTTCTTTTTTGATTTTATTTTTTTTTGGTAGTTTTGCTTTCTTCCATTTACGATCATACATTGGTGAGTTTTCAACTAATATATTAACTGGAATATTAGCTACTGGCTTTTCATCAAAATAAAGTTCAATTTTTTTTGATTTAGTTGTTTTACCAATTACAGAAAAATCTAAGTTCCATTTGTCAAAAATTTTTTTTGCCTCTTCTTCTTTTCCGCTCTCAAGAACAATTAACATTCTTTCTTGGCTTTCTGAAAGCATTATTTCATAAGGTGTCATTTTCGATTCTCTGCATGGAACTTTATTTAAATTAATTTCAATCCCAAGATTTCCTTTTGAAGCCATTTCAATACTTGAAGAAGTTAAACCTGCAGCACCCATATCTTGGATTGATATAATGGAGTCTCCTGCCATTAACTCCAAACAAGCCTCAAGAAGTAGCTTTTCAGTAAAAGGATCCCCAACTTGAACTGTAGGTTTTTTTTCTTCAATTTTTTCATCAAAACTAGCTGAAGCCATACTTGCACCATGAATTCCATCACGACCTGTTTTTGAACCAACATAAATAACTGGCTTATTTAATCCAGCAGCTTTTGAGTAGAAAATCTTATCTTTTTTGACTAGCCCTAAAGTCATTGCATTTACTAAAATATTTCCATTATAAGAACTATCAAAGCTTGTTTGACCTGCAATAGTTGGAACCCCCATACAATTTCCATAACCCCCAATTCCATGCACCACACCTCTTAATAAATTTTTAGTTTTTTTATGCTGTGGTGAACCAAAATGAATTGAGTTTAAATTTGCAATTGGTCTTGCGCCCATTGTAAAAACATCCCTCATAATTCCCCCAACTCCAGTAGCTGCTCCTTGATAAGGTTCTATAAAGGAAGGGTGGTTGTGACTTTCAATTTTAAATACAATTGCATCATCATCTCCAATATCAATAATACCCGCATTTTCTCCCGGTCCTTGTATGACTTGCTTTCCTTCCGTTGGAAGTTTTTTTAAGTGAAGTCTAGATGATTTATAAGAACAGTGTTCATTCCACATAGCAGAAAAAATCCCAAGTTCAGTAATATTTGGAATTCTTTTAAGCAGTTCACAAATTTTTGCATATTCATCTTTTTTAAGACCGTGATCTATTGCCGCTTGTTCGTTAACAATCATTTGAGGTTATTAATTAAATTGTTAAAAAAAAGACAACCATCTTCACCAGAAAGAGAAGTGTCAATCATTCTTTCGGGGTGTGGCATCATCCCTAAAACATTTTTTTCTCTATTAAAAATTCCTGCAATATTTTTAATTGACCCATTAGGATTAAATTGATTTTCCACAACACCATCTTTGTTACAATAGTTTATTGCAATTTGTTGATTATCTTCAATTTCTTTTAATTGATTCTCAGTGCAAAAATAGTTTCCCTCATTATGAGCGATATGAAATTCTAAAATATTATTTTCTATATTTTTAAAATATGTATTTTCTTTATTGTTAATTTTAACAAATACATTTTTACAAATAAACTCTAGGTATTTATTTCTTAATAAAACTCCTGGTACTAATCCAGCTTCAACTAATATTTGAAACCCATTACAAATTCCCATTACCATTCCACCAGAGTTCGCAAAATTAATTACCGATTTCATTATTTTTGATTTAGAAGCCATACTTCCACATCTTAAATAATCTCCATACGAAAATCCACCAGGCAATACAACCAAATCACTTTTTGGAATTTCAATATCATCATGCCAAACCATTTTATTTTTAAATCCAAATTTATTAAGAGCAACATCTATGTCTCTATCACAATTAGATCCCGGAAATGTAATAACTGATGATTTCATTAATTATTGTGCATCAATAATTTTATAATTCTCGATTACAAGGTTAGCTAATAATTTATTGCACATTTCTTCAACTTTATCTCTAGCTTTTTTTTTATCATTTTCATTTGTGTCTATTTCAAAATATTTTCCTTGCCTTACTCCATTAATATCATTGAAACCCATACCATCTAATGTTTGATGAATAACCTTACCTTGTGGATCTAAAACATCTTTTTTAAGTGTTATGATTACAGATATTTTCATTTACTCTTCCTTTTAATAGAAGATAGTTTTGTAACATTTACTGCAGAAACGTTAGATTGTTCGTGAAGAATGCCTAATCTTTTTGCAACTTCTGTATAAGCAGGAATTAGATCTCCTAAATCTTTTCTAAACCTATCTTTATCTAATTTTTTGTCTGTAATACTATCCCAAAGCCTGCATGTATCAGGGCTTATTTCATCTGCTAAAATAACTTCATTTTTTCCATTAGATTTTAACCTTCCAAATTCTAATTTAAAGTCAATAAGTTTTATTCCCACACCTCTAAACATACCAATCATAAAGTCGTTAATTCTTAAAATCATTTTTTTAACTTTTTCTATTTCTTTTTTTGAAGCCCAGTCAAAAGTTAAGATATGTTCCTCAGCAATTAAAGGATCGCCTAGTTTGTCATCTTTTAAACAATACTCAATTAATGGTTCTTTTAAGACTGAACCATCTTCAATACCTAATCTCTTTGTTATTGATCCAGTTGCAACATTTCTTACAATAAATTCAATAGGTATAATTTCAACCAACTTAATAACTTGTTCTCGCATATTAAGTCTTTTTACTAAATGGTTTTTAATTCCAATCTGAGATAAATTAGAAAGAATATGCTCTGAAATTCTATTATTAAGAACACCTTTTCCTTCAATGATAGTTTTCTTTTGATTATTAAATGCTGTCGCATCATCTTTAAAATATTGGATAACTAAATTTTTATCATTAGTAGCATAAATAATCTTAGCCTTACCTTCATATAATTTTTTACCTTTTTTCATTATTTAAATACTCTTTTAAAGATCAAATTCAAATTTTTAAAATGTTTAGAATAACTAAATATAGATTTTAATTTTTTTGGTGAAATTTTACTCATTATAAATTTATCTGAAGAAATTATAGTAAATAAATCTAAATTTTCTGCAAAACATTTTTTTGCATAACTCTGAACTATTTTATAAGATTGTTCTCTACTTAGACCAGATTTAGTTAGCTCCAACATTACTTCTTGTGAAAAAATTAAACCTTTCGTTATATTCAAATTTTCTAACATTTTTTTAGGATACACAATCATGCTATCTAAGATATTTGATAATCTAACTAAAGCAAAATCAATTGTAATGTTTGCATCAGGACCAATATTTCTTTCAACACTTGAATGAGAAATGTCTCTCTCATGCCATAATGCAATATTTTCTAAAGCTGGAATTACCGCGCTTCTAACCATTCTTGCAAGTCCTGTTAAGTTTTCACTTAATATTGGATTTTTTTTATGAGGCATAGCTGAGGACCCTTTTTGATTTTTCGAAAAATATTCTTGCAATTCATAAACCTCAGTTCTTTGCAAATGCCTAATTTCAGTTGCAACTCTTTCAATTGAACCTGCAATAATCCCTAATATAGAAAAATAATAAGCATGTCTATCTCTAGGAATTATCTGAGTTGAAATTGGCTCAACTTTTAAACCTAATTTTTTGGCAACATGCTTCTCAACTTTCGGATTAATGTTTGCAAATGTTCCAACAGCACCTGAAATTGCACATGTCGATACCTCTTCAATAGCATTAACTAGTCTTTTTCTATTTCTTTTAAACTCTTCATAAAATGATGCTAATTTTAGACCAAAAGTTATTGGTTCAGCATGAATTCCATGACTTCTTCCCATGCAGGGTGTTAATTTATATTTTTTAGATTGTTTTTTTAATACTTTTAAAATTTGATCAATATCTTTAAGTATAATTCTTCCAGATTGAATCAATTGAATATTAAAACTTGTATCTAATACATCAGACGATGTCATTCCCTGGTGTAGGTATCTTGCTTTAATTCCAACTCTTTCGGTGACAGAAGTCAAGAATGCAATAACATCATGCTTTACTTCACTCTCTATTTTGTGGATTCTTTTAACATTAATTTTAGCTTTTTTTCTTACGATTGAGGCAACACCATTTGGTATTTGACCCAGTTTTTCCATTGCCTCAGCAGCTGCCACTTCTACATCAAGCCAAATTTTATATTTATTTTCCTCTGACCAAATGTCAGTTAGTTGCTTTCTAGAATATCTTTTAATCATTAATTATTAAATAAGGGGGCTTAGAGTAACCTTTAACAGATTCTGTAAAGATTTCATAACCATTTTCAGTAATTCCAAGGGTATGCTCAAATTGAGCTGATAATGATTTATCTTTTGTAACTGCTGTCCATCCATCTTTTAACATCTTAATATCCCAATCACCGGCATTAATCATAGGTTCAATGGTAAAAGTCATACCAGGTCTTAATTCCATTCCTGTATTTTTTTTACCATAATGCAAGATATTTGGAGGCTCATGAAATGTTGTACTTATTCCATGACCGCAAAAATCTCGAACAACAGAAAATCCTTTTTTTTCTACAAAGGATTGTATTGTATGTCCAATATCTCCAAGTTTTAATCCTGGCTTTAATGATTTTATTGCCAACATCATAGATTCATAGGTAGCATCAATTAAGTTGTTAACTTTAACGGGTGTTTTACCAACACAAAACATTCTACTTGTGTCTCCATAATGATCATCCACTATAGCGGTAACATCAATATTCAATGCATCACCATCGTTTAAAATTCTATCAGATGGTATACCGTGACAGACCACATGATTTAATGATGTACAAAGTGATTTCTTAAAACCTCGGTAAAAAAGTGGAGCAGAATATCCACCATTATCTCTTATAAACTCGTAACCCAAATTGTCTATAAATTCAGTAGTTATACCTGGTTTTATATTATCAGTTAGCATATCAAGAGTTTTTGCAGCCAAATTTCCTGCTACTCTCATTTTTTCAAATTTTTCTAAATAATCAGCCATTAATAATTTTAATTTTTTTTTCTATCTTAATCTCTTTTGAATTTATTTTACAACAATATGATAAAAAATTAACACCTGCTTTTTTGGCAAGCAAGTAATTATCATAATATTCTTTATCAATATCTTTAGCTATTTTAAAGTATTGAGCACCTTGAATTTGAACTAAGAATAATAGATATGTTTTATAACCTTTTTTTGTTGCTTCAATAAGAGTTTTTAAGTGTTTTGAACCTCTTGATGTAACAGAATCTGGAAACTCAGCAATTTTTTTATCTCTTAATAAAGTAACATTTTTAACTTCAATAAAAATTTTTTTTTTATTTTTTTCAATTAAAAAATCAAATCGTGTTTCTTTATTAAAAAAAACCTCAGGTTTGATATTGTCATTATTTGTAACTTCTTTAATAAGATTATTTGATAAACCATGAAAAGCAATTTTATTTGCAAAATGAGTATTTACACCTATTAATTTATTTTTTACCTTAATAATTTCTAAAGTATATTTTAGTTTTCTTTTAGGATCTTCATTCTTAGAAATAAATACTTCATTACCCTCATCTAATAAGCCCATCATAGAGCCAGTGTTGGGACAATGTGCCGTTACTACTTCTTTATTTAGTTTAATATCAGCAAAAAATCTTTTATATCTTTTGATAAGTTTGCCTTTTATTAAAGACTTGGTAAATTCCATACTTAATTTATATATAAATAATGACTAATAACAAAAAAGTTAATGCCGCAATACTAATTATTGGTAATGAAATTCTTTCAGGTCGAACTCAAGATACAAACACTAGCACTATTGCCCTATGGCTTAATTCTATTGGTGTTAAAGTACACGAAGTAAGGGTAATACCAGATATTGAAGAAACAATTGTTCAAACAGTTAATTTACTGAGAAAAAAAAATGACTATGTATTTACAACTGGCGGTATAGGTCCAACACATGATGATATTACTGCTAAGTCGATTTCAAAAGCATTTAATTTGAAATATGAAATCCATAAAGAAGCATATAAAATTTTAGAAGCTTATTATAAAGTTGGTGAATTTAATGAAGGTCGCCAAAAAATGGTTTGGATGCCAGAAAATGCAAATTTAATTTTAAATCCTACAAGTGGAGCACCAGGCTTTAGTATTGAAAATGTATTTTGTTTACCTGGAGTACCCTCGATATTAAAATCAATGTTGGGAGGTTTGAAAAATAAGATTATGGGTGGTGATCCAATTTTAAGTCACACTATAAGTTTAAGAACAGTCGAAAGTGAAATTGCAAACTCTTTGACCAAAGTACAAAATGAAAACAATGATGTTGAAATAGGAAGTTATCCTTTTTTTCAAGCAGGAAAACTTGGGGTATCAATTGTAATTAGATCAGAGGATCAATCTAGAATTGATATTTGCACTTTACAAATTTTAGAATTTGTTACCAAAAAAAAAATAGAAGTAGTGAATCGTTAAAATTATGCTTTATTTTGCTTATGGCAGCAATCTTCATCACCTTCAAATGAAAAGAAGATGTAAAGACAGTGTATTTTTAAAAAAGATAAATTTAAAAGATTTTAGGCTAACATTCAGAAATATGTATGCAGATATTGAGTTTAAAAAAAATTCAATTGTTACAGGAGCGCTATTTGAAATTTCAAAAAGTGATGAAAAAAAATTAGATATGTATGAAGATTATCCAATTGTATATAAAAAATATTATTTTACTTATTACGGAAAAAAAGTGATGACTTATACTATGACAAAAAAAACAAATTTTACTTTTCCATCTGAG
>JAOIYV010000063.1 GCA_028226735.1 Candidatus Pelagibacter sp. | reverse complement strand
TTTAGCATTAAGTGGTGGTTTTAGTTTTAAAAAAAGTGAGTTTAATAGAGCCACACAAGCTTCGAGACAACCTGGTTCTGCTTTCAAACCTTTTATTTATGCATTAGCATTAGAAAATGGTTATACACCTTCGACTTTAATTTTAGATGCTCCACTTGTTTTGGAACAAGGTACTGATTTGAAAATGTGGAAACCAGAAAATTATGGAAAAAAATTCTATGGTCCTTCAACTTTAAGAATGGGTTTAGAAAAATCTAGGAATTTAATGACAGTCAGAATTGCACAGAATCTTGGATTAAAAAAGATAGTTAACTTTTCAAAACAATTGGGAATTTATAATAACCCAAGTGAATTATTGTCTATCTCATTAGGTTCTGCAGAAACAACTTTATTAAAATTAACATCTGCTTACTGTTCTTTTGTAAATGGAGGTAAACTAGTAAGTCCAATCATGATAGATAGAATTCAAGACAGTGAGGGGAATACAATATTTAACAATGATAAACGAAAATGCCTAGATTGTGATCAAATATCATCCTTTAGTAACAACTATCCAGAAATTAAAGATAATTTTCCTCAAATTTTTTCGCCTGAAACAGCTTATCAAATGACCTCAATATTAGAAGGGGCAGTTCAAAATGGGACGGGGAAAAAATTAAAAGATTTAAATTTGGATATAGCAGGAAAAACAGGAACAACAAATGCTAATACAGATAC
Organism: Candidatus Pelagibacter sp.; assembly: GCA_028226735.1. The sequence continues at coordinate 1,359 of JAOIYV010000063.1, read as the reverse complement.
GTGGTTTATTGGTTTTACCTCAAAACTTGCAATAGGAGTTTATGTAGGATCAGATAATCCAAAACCTTTAGGAAAATATGAAACAGGAGCTAAAACAGCATTACCAATTTTTAAAAGTTTTGTAAAAAATGCTGTAAAAAAAGAAGAAGCAAGACCATTTAAGGTTGCAGACAATATCCTAATGATGGTTATTGACCCTCTAACTGGAAAAAAAGCAGAGATACAATCTAAATCAACGATAATAGAAGCTTATAAGAGCTTCCCAAAAGAAAGCATGTTAAATCTAAACATTAACAATAGAATAAAAAATAATAATATACTAAGGTTCTACTAATGGAAAATGAATATTTAAATCATAAATTAGAAATTGAAAAAATTAATCAAAGAGTAAAGGAGTATCTTTGAAAAAAATGACATCTATAAAAAATTAGAAATAAACAATCAAAAGATGTCAGATAATAATTTCTGGCAAGACAAATCAAACTCTCAAAAAATCATCAAAGAAAAAAAGTTATATGAGGATTTAATTAACTCGCATAACAATTCAACTAAAACATTGAAAGACTTAGATGAGCTTTATGAGTTAGCTTTAGATGAACAAAATCAATCTATAATTTTGGAGATTTTAGAGAGTACAAAAAATTTAAAAAATTCAACAAAACAAAATGAAACAAAATGTTTTTTATCTAAAGAATCTGACAGTTTAGATTGCTACGTAGAAATTCATGCTGGAGCAGGTGGAACCGAAAGTCAAGATTGGGCAGAAATGCTAAGAAGAATGTATTTAAAATGGTCAGTTTTGAAAAATTTTAAATCTCAATTAATTAGTGAACATAAAGGAGATGAAGCTGGTATAAAGTCATCAACAATTAAAATTGAAGGTGATTATGTTTATGGATGGTTAAAATCTGAGTCTGGCATCCATAGATTAGTAAGAATTTCTCCATTTGATTCAGGTGCTAGAAGACACACAAGTTTTGCTAGTATCTGGATTTATCCAGTAATTAATGAAAATATTGATATCGAAATTAATGAAAAAGATTTAAGAATTGATACATACAGGTCAAGTGGTGCAGGTGGCCAGCATGTTAATACAACAGATAGCGCAGTAAGAATTACTCATATTCCTACAAAAATTGTTGTACAGTGTCAAAATGAAAGATCTCAACATAAAAATAAAGAAACTTGTATGAATATGTTAAAAGCTAGACTTTATGAATATGAATTACAAAAAAAAGAAAAAGAAAATAAAAATGCAGAACTATCCAAATCTGAAATCGGTTGGGGCCACCAAATAAGATCCTACGTATTACACCCTTACAGATTAGTCAAAGATAATAGAACTAATTTTGAGAGTTC
>JAOIYV010000062.1 GCA_028226735.1 Candidatus Pelagibacter sp. | reverse complement strand
ATCACCTCCTTCAATTACTGCTTTCAAAAGGTCAGATTGTGAAATAACACCAATCACTTTATTTTGGGAATTATGAACAATTATAGGTTTGTCTTTTGAGGCTGAAGTTTCAATCAATTTACTTAGTAAATCACCTTCATTTACAACCTCTAAATCATTAGAAAGTTTTCCATTTTGATTTTCAAATTTTTCAATTGATTGCATGATAGATTTTGCTTGAACGACTTTTAATCTTGATATTCCTTTAACAAAATCAGCTACATAATTGTCAGCAGGGCTTACTACAATTTCTTCAGGTGTACCTATTTGAATCACTTTGCCATCTCTCATAATTGCAATTCGATGACCTACTCTTACTGCTTCGTCTAAATCATGAGTAATGAAAACAGTAGTTTTTTTCATTTGTTTTGAAAGTTTGATAAATTCAGATTGAAGTTGTCTTCTAATTAGTGGGTCCAATGCACTAAAAGGTTCATCCATTAATAAAAATTCTGGATCTGCTGCTAATGCCCTTGCAAGTCCTACTCTTTGTTGCATACCACCTGACAATTCATGTGCAAATTTATTACCCCAACCTTGTAACTCAACAATTTCTAAAATTTTATTTGCTGCATCCAATCTATCATTTTTACTTATTCCTCTTATCTCAAGAGGCATTGCAATATTGTCAACTACTGACCTATGAGGCATTAAAGCAAAGTTTTGAAAAACCATTCCGATTTGTTTATTTCTTAATTCTTGCAAACTTTCTCTATCAAGAGTCATTACGTCTTGACCATTGATTAAAATTTTTCCTGATGTTGGTTCTAACAGTCTATTAATATGTCTTACTAATGTAGATTTACCACTACCTGATAAACCCATTACACAAAATATCTCACCATGTTTAACGTCGAAAGAAACATCTGATACTCCAATAACTGAATTATATGTCTCCAAGGCTTCATATTTTGAATTGCATCTAATGCTTCAGGAGAAGTGTTGCCAAATACCTTCCAAACATTTGCAATTTTAATTGCTGATCCAGATGAATCCATTTAACTTTCTTTTAATTGAGGGAAATATACCCGACAATATAAAATTGCCGAGTATAAATAATTTATTTTATTTTGATTAAAGACCTAACCAACCATCTACAGTTGACTTATTATCTTTCATCCATGCTCTTGCTACATCAGCTGGTTGTTTCTTTTCAACTGAAATTGCATAAGCCATAGCTGATACATCATCCGCAGTTAATTGAAAGTTCTTAAAGAATTCAACGATAGCTGGTGATTTACTTTCTAAAGAAGTTCCCCAACCAATTTGAATTTGTTTAAGTGCATCTTTCGAAGCAACATAAGATTTTTTGTACCAGTCAGCATCTTCTTTAGGTTGTACCATTTTGTATTTAGCTGGATCGAATTTTGGTTCTTCCAACATAACTACATCAGCCATTCCCCAGATTGCATGTGGCTTGTAACAATAAAATGCATAACCTTCATCTTTTTTAATTGAATCTAGTACTCTAGCATTTTTAACTGCTTCAGCTGCTCTAATTGGTTCGATACCTGCATCGTATAAACCATAGTCTCTTAATTTTACTTGGTTTACATTAGCTGATGCCCAACCATCTGCACCAATCCAAAACTCACCTTTACCATTGCCATCACTATCCATAGCTTTAACAACTTCAGGTCTTCCCAAGTCTTCAATTGCAGTAATGTTAAATTTTTTAGCAAATTTTTGAGAAACACAGTAACCTTGGTTTCCTTCATATGGCTTGCTACTTAATTTTAAAGTTCCTTTTGGAACTAAATCATTAGTATAAGCTTGTTGGTTTGGTAACCATATATCAGGGTGAACTTCTATTTCACCTTTGCTTCTGTCAATTGCACCATAGATTGCAGTGTTATTTCCTGGAACAAGCTCTGCTTCTCCACCCATTTTATCAGTAACAACTGCTGCTAATAAATTGGCAATAGCTGTTGCACCCGTCCAACCTGGATCTCCAATTTTTACTTTTTCAGCAAATGATGAAAAAGTTGAAAAAATAGAAATCAATGCTGCTACAAGTGTAGTTTTGATTATTTTCATTATCTCTCTCCTGTTAATTTAAAAATTTAGTCTAACGTGAAAGCTTTATTTGAGTCAAAGGAAATAAAGTTATAAAACATA
>JAOIYV010000061.1 GCA_028226735.1 Candidatus Pelagibacter sp. | reverse complement strand
AATTGACCATAAGCCAAAAATATTGTGTCTTTTGTTATTTGACTTAACAAAATACAACAGGCTATCTTTTATTTTAATTCTTTTTTGATATTCATCAATAATTGATATTTCAAAAAAAGGTGTGTCTGAAGGAAATGTTGCAATCCACTGATACGATTTTTGATTTTCTTTAACCCATTTCATTGCACTTAAAACTCCTGCTAATGGCCCAAAGTCATCAAAGCAATCAGGAATTATTGTTACGTTTTTTAATTTTTTTGCATCTACGTTGTGGCTTGAGACAATAAGTATCTCTTCATACTTATTACCAATTTTTGACAAAACGTGTTCTAACAATGTTTTATCCCCTAGTTTTGTCTGGTTTTTATCCTCACCAAATCTCTTGGATTTTCCACCCGCTAGCACAACAGCTAAAATATTGTTATCTTCCATAAATCAAAATATAAAACATTAATCTCTTAATTAAAGAATTATAATGGACTTAAAAATTTTAGAAATTGCATCAAATACAGAAAACCACAAAGTGGTTAAAAATTATACCCATCAATCAAAGAACAAAAACCCTTTATGTGGTGATGAAATGAAAATTAGTTTAGTGGTTAAAGACAATATAGTTCAAGACATGGGGTATCAATGTAGATCATGTGTGTACTGTCAGGCTTCTGTTAGTTTGCTTTCAAGATGGGTTATACAAGCTCCAATAGAAAAAATTTCTGATTTTGTATTAAAAGCTGAGTTTTTCTTTGATGAAAATTTTGATCAATTAAAAAAAAAAGATACAAAAGATTTTAAAAAAATAATGAATTTAAAAAACGTTTCTAGAAAAGAATGTTTATTGCTTCCTTTTAAAACTCTTTCAAAAGCCCTAAAGCTTTAAAATAACACTAACAATAAAGATAAAAATATATGATAAATACAATAAAAGAAAATTTTAATAGAGCTTTATTTGCTTTAATATTTTCAATAATTACGATCGGAACACTTTCATTTTTAAGTTTTGAAACTCCTTATGGATTATTTCTAGCTGGATCATTTGGTTCTTCTATGGTTTTACTTTTTGGATACCCAGAAAGTCCTTTTGCCCAACCTAAAAATGTTTTCTTTGGACACTTAGTAACATCTTTAGTTGGTGTATTAATTTTAATGTTTCTTCCAGTAGATCAGTTTTTACAAATAGCTGTTGCGGTAGGACTTGGTATTTTTGTAATGATACTACTTGGTGTAACTCACCCCCCAGCAGGAGGAAATCCTATTGTTATAATACTTGGTGCAGTTTCTTATGATTTTTTATTAAACCCAATTATTTCTGGTTCAATAATAATAATTGTTTACGCAATTATTCTAAATCGTTTCATTTTAAAGAAAAACTACCCAAGTAGTTGGAAAAAATAATTTTTTCCTTGTTTCAAATTTAGCCAGTTTAAATATACTGGCTAAATGAATTCTAATTATAAAGTCATAAAATTTAGATCTAATAACTCAAAAGAGGTTAATGATCAAATATCCATTGAAGAACCACTGGAAATAATACTCAAATATGAAGATAAAAATAATTGGATAGAAAATACTATATCTATTACGATGAGAACACCTGGGGATGATGAGGATTTAGTTACTGGCTTTCTTTTTAATGAAAGAGTAATTGAAAAAATTAGCCATATAGAAAATATTGTAGCTAGTGGTGAACCTGTTGGGAAATACAAATTACAAAATAAAGTTATTATTACAATTAATAATTCAGAAAATATAGACATCGATAAAATTAAAAGAAATTTTTTAACTAATTCATCATGTGGTGTGTGTGGAAAAACATCTCTCGAATCTTTAGAAATTATTAAGAAAGATAAAATATTGAAATCTATACCTAAAATTCATCATGAAATTATAATGAAATCTCCAGATATATTAAAACAAAATCAATCTGAGTTTTCAAAAACTGGTGGAATTCATGCCAGTGGGTTATTTAAAGATAATGGAGAAATTATTGCTGTAAAAGAAGATGTGGGCCGACATAATGCTTTAGACAAACTAATTGGATTCGTTTTAAAACAAAATTTACTTGATAATAGTTCTCAATTTCTAACCTGCTCTGGTAGACTTAATTTCGATTTAGTCCAAAAGGCTCTTATGGCTAATATAGGTGTCTTAATTGGTGTGGGTGCGCCAACTAGTCTAG
>JAOIYV010000060.1 GCA_028226735.1 Candidatus Pelagibacter sp. | reverse complement strand
CAATCTCAATATGGCTCAATTACTTTTGAACAACTAAAAAATAATTGTTTAAGAAAAGGTAAAGAATTAAGTGTTAATATAGAATTTTCACAGTCTAATATTGAAGGTGAGATAGTTACATTGATTCAAGAAGCAAAAAAAAAATTTGATGGAATAATTATTAATGCAGCAGCTTTTACTCACACATCAGTAGCTATAAGGGACTCTTTAGATATTTATAAAAAGCCAATTATTGAACTTCATATATCAAATATATACCAAAGAGAGGAATTTAGACAAAAATCATTAATTAGTGACGTAGTCACTGGTGGTATTTTTGGTTTAGGTGATAATGGTTATATTTTAGCCATAATTGCAATGCAAAACATTTTAAACAATGAAAATAAATAAAAATATTATTAAAGAATTAACTGACTATTTAAGTGAGTTTGACTTAACAGAAATTGAATACACTGATAAAGATACAAAAATTAAAGTTTCCAAATCAACTTCCTCTAGTTCTAATCAAGTTGTAAGTGTTGCTGGCACTGTTCCTACTTCCAATGAAGAAAAGGTTTCAAAAATTTCTGGCACAGAGGTTAAGTCACCAATAATTGGAACAGCCTATCACGCACCAGAACCTGGTGCTAAAAAATTTGCAGAAATTGGAAAAAAAATAAAAAAAGGTGAAACAGTTATGATTGTTGAAGCTATGAAAACTATGAATCACGTTCCATCTACTGCAGACGGAATCATTAAAGAAATTTGTGTTGAAGATGGTCAACCTGTTGAGTATGGCCAAACCATTATCATTGTTGAATAATGTTTAAAAAGATTTTAATTGCTAACCGTGGGGAAATTGCAGTTAGGGTTATTCGTGCATGTAAAGAATGGGGAATAGCTACTGTTGCAGTTCATTCAGATGTAGATAGGGATAGCATGCATGTTCGACTTGCAGATGAAAGTGTATGCATTGGATCTCATCAACCTGCAAATAGTTATTTAAATGTTCCAGCAATAATGTCTGCAATCGAGCTAACTAAAGCAGAAGCAGTTCATCCTGGTTATGGTTTTTTATCTGAAAATGCAAACTTTGCAAAGGTCTTAGAAGAGAATAATATTAAGTTTATAGGTGCCTCATCAAAACTAATAAAAATGATGGGAGACAAGATCCAAGCTAAAAAAATTGCAAAAGAACATGGTTTACCAATAATTGAAGGATCTGAAGGTGGTGTAACTAATATAATGGAAGCAAAAGAATTATGTAAAAAGATAGGTTTTCCAGTTTTAATTAAAGCATCAGGTGGTGGAGGTGGCAAAGGAATGAAAATTGTTCATAAAGATGAAGAATTTGAAACATCCTTTTCAACTGCTAAATCTGAAGCACAGAAATATTTTGGTAATGATGAAGTTTATATAGAAAAATTTTTTCAAAACCCAAGACATATAGAGGTTCAAGTTTTGTCTGGTAAGAATAGGACTGTTCACTTACATGAGAGAGATTGTTCAGTCCAAAGAAGACATCAAAAACTTATAGAAGAAACACCAAGCCCTGTACTAACTGATGAGATAAGAAAAGATCTTTTTGAAAGAACTGTAAATATGGTTAGCAAAATTGGTTATGAGGGTGCAGGAACTGTTGAATTTATTTATGAAGATGGAAAGTTTTATTTTTTAGAAATGAATACACGGGTACAAGTCGAACACCCTGTTACAGAAATGGTTACTGGGATTGATATTATTAAAGAACAAATATCTATAGCTTTCACTGGTGATACAGCTCTAAAACAAAGTGATATTAATCCAAGAGGTCATGCAATTGAATGTAGAATAAATGCAGAAGATGCAAGTAAAAATTTTCAACCCTCACCCGGAACGATCGGAATGTGTCATCAGCCATCTGGCTTTAGAACAAGAGTCGATGGCTCAATATTTCAGGGTTACAAAGTAACACCATTTTATGATAGTATGATTTGTAAAGTTATTACACATGGTAGAAATAGAACTGAGGCTATTCAAAGAATGAATAGGTCACTTGATGAATTTGTAATTGAAGGCATTACAACAACAATACCTCTTCATAAAATTTTGCTTAATCATAAAAAATTTATTAACTCTGAATTTAATGTGAGCTGGCTAGATAATGAAAATGTTTTTTAATAACATTTTGTAAGCCAAATATCATAAACTGGATGATCAAAAGGATTAATTGTTGGGCTAGATAAAAAAG
>JAOIYV010000006.1 GCA_028226735.1 Candidatus Pelagibacter sp. | reverse complement strand
TTTGACGTTTTTTGGAGATTGCCACCTTTACTTGGGTGGCTTCCTATTTGGATAAATGATTCCTTGTTTTTTTTAATGAATGAGTGGATGCCAATGGAATTTTGGAATGAAGATACTCAAGAATTCAAAACTCGACCTTTAGTTTTACAAATAACAAGAAACTTAACTTCATTTATGACATTTCTAATTGAATTAATTAGAGAGATTTTATTGGGTGGTATGGAAACTATTGTTGCTTTTACGAGTTGGGATTGGATAGATGCAAATCCATGGGCAGAGCTACCAGGACTACCTTGGACAATCGTTGCGGCTGGTGCAGCTATTTTAGGTTATAAGTTAAGCGGTAAGGGGCTAGCTTTATTTGCTGGCTTAGTAATGATTTATATTTCTGTTTTTGGTCAATGGAAGCCTTCTATGCAAACACTTTCTTTTATATTGGTTGCTGCACCACTTTCTTTTGTTTTTGGTTTAGGCCTAGGTATTGCAGCATTCAAAAGTAAACGAGTAGAAAAAGCTTTGTACCCAATACTTTTAGTTATGCAAACAATGCCTCAATACGCTGTATTAGTTCCAGCAATTGTTCTCTTTGGTGTTGGTGACCATGCAGCAGTCATTATAACTATGGTTGTGGCAGTTCCACCAATGATATTGTTAACTTTATTAGGTCTTAGAGGAATACCTCCTGAAGTTATTGAAGCTGGAAGAATGAGCGGATGTACTAATTCACAACTTATGTTTAAAGTATTAATTCCAACTGCAAGAAGAGATATTTTAATCGGAGTAAATCAAGTAATTATGGTGTGTTTTTCTATGGCAGTTATCTCAGCATTTATTGGAGCAAAAGGTTTAGGATTTAATTTATTGCTAGCATTAAATCAGCTCAATATTGGATTAGCATTAGAAGCAGGTTTATGTATTAGTTTAATTGCAATCTTGCTAGATAAAATGTCATTAGCCTGGGCAAACAAACAAATAGATTATTTTGGTAACCTGACTTTCTTTCAACGTCACAAAAATTCATTGTTTTTTGCTGCATCAGTATTAATTGGAATTATGTTTGCTTATGTTGGGTCTTTTTATTTTAAGGAAGGCTTTAATTATTTATTTGAAGTTCCACACAATAAAGGAATATCAACAGCAGACTTTTGGAATAGAGGTGTTGATTGGGTTTGGGATACTTTTTTTCAAACTTTAAAAACATTCAATACCTGGTTGATAGTAGATGTTCTACAGCCAATGAGAGCTCTGTATCTAAGAATGCCAGCGGTTGCGACTTTAGTATTAGTTGTTGGTGCTGGTTATATAATTGGAGGAATTCGTTCAGCAGTGGTAGTTGGTGCTTTAACATTATTTATTGCATTAAGCCCATGGTGGGACAGAGCTTTAGTTACAACATACATGGCAACTTTTGGAGTAATTATATCTTGTATAATCGGATTTACAGTAGGAACTATATGTTTTCAAAATAAGCATACTACAAGTTTTATGTTGGGAGTTTGTGATATTTTTCAAACATTTCCCTCATTTGTTTACTTAATTCCAGTTATGATGCTTTTTGGAGTAACAGATACCTCAGTATTAATAGCGGTGATAGTTTATGCTACTATACCTGCTACGAGATATACCATCGAAGGTTTAAAGAGTGTTCCAACTGCTTTACATGATGCAGCTTCAATGTCAGGTGTAACAAAACTACAAAGATTATTTAAAATAGAATTTCCTTTGGCATTTCCTCACATGATGCTTGGTTTAAATCAAACTATTGTGTTTGCTTTATTTATGGTAATTATTGGTGCATTTATTGGTACAGAAGATTTAGGTCAGTATATTTTAAAAGCTTTATCAGATAAAAATGGTGCAGGTATAGGCTTAACACTCGGTCTTTGTGTTGCTTTTATAGGTTTGATATTTGACAATTTAATTCGAACTTGGGTAGACCAACGAAAAAAGCATCTTGGTATAGATTAATAGAGATATTCAACATCTGAAAAACGATCTGTTGGAAAAATCCAATAAAATTTCAAAGTTTCTTTTCCATTATTTTTTAAAGCGTGCTTTGCATTTCCCGCAATATAAACAACATCACCTTTCTTTATTTCCTCAGGTTTACCAGATTTATTTAATATTCCCTTACCATCAGTAACCACATATATTTCTGCTGGTGAATGATAGTGGAGAATTAAGTCACCACCTGGTTCGATTTCTGCAAAACCAAGTGAAAGCCCAGAACTCCCAGTAAAATCTGCATCAATTAAAAATTTCCACCTAACACCTGGATATTTCTTAGTTGATGACCATTCTTGATCAGAAATAGATTTAATATTTTTTACAAATATCATATAAAGTGCAAATCAAAGTTTACTTTTTAGGCTGATCTAAAAATGTTTTTAAAGAGTCGTCCATTGCAACTTCCCAAGCAGTGTGATGTGTTGGACCAACCGATCCAGTTACTGGTGAGGAAAAAGATTTATTTCTATATGTCATAATATTTTCAACTTTGTGATGTTCCCATTCTTTAAAATGTTTTCTAATTAATTCAAAATCAATTTTTGGATAATCAGATAAAGTATGAAGTTCTTTTGTGTATTCAGTTTGAAAATCAATCATTTGATCTGGATTTTCTAATTTTTCCTCCATAGAAACCCATTTATTTATATCATTTTCTACTTCTGAATTACTTGGAATTTTAATTTTACCCATAATAACATCCCTTGCAAACCAAGCCTGACAATCAAACATATTAAAAGTATGAAACTGGTCTTGCATACCTAAATAGATTAATTTGTGATTATCTTGCCAAACAACGCCTTTGTATAATTTGGGTGGATACAACCTGTTACCAGTATTTAGTTTTAAATCTTCTGATAAAAATGGAAAATGATGAAGGTATCCTGTGCACAAAATTAAAGCATCTGCATCTTGTTCATGTCCATCTTTAAAAATTGCTTTGTTGCCTTCAAGTCTATCTAAATGATAAACTTCTTTCATACCTTTCGGCCATTTAAATCCCATCGGATTATGCCTGTAACCTATAGTTACACTTTTTGCCCCATACTTGTGGCATTGAAGTGCCACATCTTCTGCTGAATAACTACTTCCTAAAACTACAACATTTTTATCCCTAAACTCCTCTGCATCTCTAAAATCATGTGAGTGCATTATTCTTCCTGGAAATGATTTCATTCCTGGATATTCTGGGATAAAAGGAACAGAGAAATGACCTGTTGAAACAATTACATAGTCAAATTTATCTTTAGAAATCTTATCATCTTTTTTATTACGATAAGTGACTTCAAAACTGTTACCATCATAATTAACACTAGTGACCGAGGTATTAAACTTAATTTTATCTTTTAAATTTGCTTTTTTAACTCTTCCCAATATATAATTATATAAAACCTCTCTCGGTGGAAATGATGGAATTGGTTTGCCAAAATGTTCATCAAAAGAGTAATCTGCAAATTCCAAACATTCTTTTGGACCGTTTGACCAAAGATACCTATACATACTGTTAGGTACAGGATCACCATATTGATCAGATCCTGTTCTCCAACTATAGTTCCATAAACCACCCCAATCTTCTTGTTTATCAAAACAAACTATCTCAGGTATTTTTTCACCTTTTTTTTCAGCTTGTTCAAAAGATCTCAAAGCGGATAAACCACAAGGCCCAGCACCAATAATTGCAACTTTTGTCATAAAACAACCCCTCTCAATAAATTTATAACTGTACTTTACTCACAAAATGCTAAAAATTAATATAAAAAAAATAACTCAATATGAAAAAACTTATTATTATTGGTGCTGGGGCTATGGGATCAGCTTTTGCTGTGCCATGTCTCGAAAACAAAAATGATGTAACTCTTGTGGGCACTCATCTTGAAGATGTTTTGATAAATAATATAAAATCAAACAATAATTTTCACCCAGCTCTGAATCTTAAGTTACCTACTAAACTAAGAGTTGAAAAATACGAGAAATTAAAATCAATCCTTGAAGAAGGGGTGGATATAATTGTTGCTGGTGTGAGCTCAGTAGGTATCGAGTGGTTTGTTAATCAAATTGAAAAAGATTATAAAAAAAATCTTCCTATTATTTTATTAACAAAAGGCTTGGCAGTAGATAACGATGAATTAATAACACTTTCAGATAAAATAAAAAAGATTCTAAAGAAAAATTGTGGAATAGACGCTAATGTTTCAGCAATCAAAGGACCTTGTTTAGCAGCAGGTCTTGCAAATAAAATGAGAACAGGAACGGTCATTGCAAATCCAGATATTGAAGAGACCAAATCATTAAAAAGGATAATATCAACTAATTATTATTCGACAGAAATATCAGAAGATTTGATAGGTGTTGAATTAGCTGGTGCTATTAAAAATATTTATTCAATGTTAATTGGAGCATCTAAAGGATTAAGTAATTCTATAGCATCCAAAGAAATTCAATCTAAATATTATCTTAATACATCAGCCTCATTAATTCATAGATCAATTTCTGAAATGGTTGAATTTGTCTCTCACTATGGAGGCAAACCAGAAACTGTTTATGGATTAGCAGGACTAGGAGATCTATATGTTAGTGCAATAGGAGGAAGAAATAGTTTAATGGGCAGATATCTTGGAGAAGGATATCTTTACAAAGATGCTAAAGAAAAGTTTATGAAAAAAGTTACAGTTGAAGGGGCCCAACTTGCTTTGGAAATTGGACCAAAAATTTTACAAGATCTTAATCCCAAACATTTTCCATTAATGTTCAGTATGTTGAATACTATATGTGAAAACAAGAAATTAGAAATTGACTGGTAAATCAGAATGAAGTCAAATTGGAACTACCCAACAACTATATGGGTTGGAGAAAATAGAATTAAAGATTTGGGTATTGCTTGTAAAAATTTAAATATTAATAAACCACTACTGGTGACAGATAGTGGTCTTGCTAAATCAAATATTGTGATTGATGCCATAAAAAATTTAAAAAGAGAAGGTTTTATAGTTGTATTATATTCTAATGTTGTTGGAAATCCTACAGGTTCAAATGTAAATGAGGGTGTTGATTTTTATAAAAAAAATAATTGTGATGGTGTAATTGCATTTGGTGGTGGAAGTGGACTAGATGTTGGTAAAGCAATTGCATTTATGTCTGGTCAAACATTACCATTATGGAACTTTAAAGATGTTAGAGATAATTGGACGAAAGCTAACAATGATAAAATTGCACCTATAATTGCTGTACCTACTACAGCTGGAACAGGTTCAGAGACAGGCAGAGCATCTGTGATTTTAAATGAAAAAACTGGTGTAAAAAATATTATTTTTCATCCAAAATTTTTACCTGCAATAGTTATTTTAGACCCAGTATTAACACTCGGACTTCCATCAAAAATTACAGCTTCAACCGGAATGGATGCTTTAGCGCACAATCTAGAAGCATATTGTGCGTCTGGTTATCATCCAATGGCAGATGGAATTGCTTTAGAAGGTATGAGATTAATTAAAACTTGGTTAGTAAGGGCAGTTGATGATGGATCAGATATAAAAGCAAGGATGAATATGTTGGTTGCAGCTAGCATGGGGTCAACTGCATTTCAGAAAGGTTTAGGAGCGATTCACTCATTGAGTCACCCTATTAATGCATTGAATAATGTTCATCACGGTTTATCAAATGCAATTTTCATGCCTTATGTTTTAACTTTTAATAAAGACGTTATAGAACAAAGAATAATTAAAATATGTGAATATATAGAATTAAATAATCAATCTTTTGATGGCTTTATTGAATGGATTTTAGATTTGAGAAAAAAATTAGAAATTCCCCATAAATTATCTGACGTCATTAATGAAAAAGACTTTGATATTGATAGATTATCAAAAATGGCTTTAGCAGACCCATCGACTGGAGGAAATCCAAAGAAATTAACTGAAGCAGATATGAAACTAATGTATCAACACAGCATGTCAGGAGAATTATTTAAATGAAAGAATTAAATATTTTAGTCTGTGAAGGAAATACACCAGAGGAAGGAAAAATTTTTCAAGATGTTGGGATACCAACTCATACAGAGAGCTTAAAAGAAAGCCTTGCCTACTATAATAAAAATTTAAAGATAGATGTAATAAATCCTTGCCTCGAATTAGATTTAAATGATGTTGTACCTAAATTAAAAAATTATGATGGTTTAATTTGGGGAGGTAGTAGTTTAAATATTTACAATGACACTCCCGAAATAAGAAGACAAATTTCATTTATGAAAGAATGTTTTAAGAATGTAAAAAAAATATTAGCAATCTGTTGGGGAATGCAAGTTGCTGTAACGGCAGCTGGTGGTGAAGTTAAAAAAGGAGTAAAGGGTTCCCATATTGGAATAGCAAATGATATTGAGATAACTAATGAAGGTTTACAAAACCCACTTTATAAAGATAAAAATAATAGATTTAACACTCCAGCATTTAATTTTGATGAAGTAGTGACCGCCCCTAAGGACGCAATTCACTTAGCATCAAATAAAATTAATAAAATTCAAGGTTTAAATTTTAAAAGTGGAATTAGTGAAATTTGGGGCCTGCAGTATCATCCTGAAATTACTTATAACAAAATGGTGGATATTATTAAATTTAGAAAAGAAGCTTTAATTGAAAAAAGAAAAAGATTTAAGAATGAGGAAGAAATTAATGGTCATATCAAATTTATTGAAGAAGAGATTAAGATTTCAGAAAAGGATTCTAGAATGCTAGAGTTAAGAAATTGGCTAAATATAATTAATTAATCCTAAAACAGACCTTCAATTTCACCATTTTTATTTAATTTAATTGAGTCCGCAGCTGGAATTCTTGGTAATCCAGGCATGGTCATAACAGCTCCACAAATAACGACGATAAACTCTGCCCCAGAAGAAAGTTTAATTTCTCTAATTGGTAAAGCATGACCGGTTGGCGCACCTTTTAAACTTGGATCTGTTGAAAAACTATATTGAGTTTTAGCAATACAAATAGGAAAATCGCCATAACCAGCGTCTTCAAAATTTTTTAATTGATCTCTGATTTTAGTATCAGCAATAACCTCATCAGCTCTATAAATTTCTTTTGCAATTGTTTCTATTTTTTTAAAAAGAGGAGTTTTGCTTTCATATAAAAATTTAAATTTATTCTCATTTTTTTCACATAGTTCAGCAACATTACTTGCTAACTCTTTTGTTCCTTTACCACCATTTGCCCAATGCGTACAAAGACTGGCTTTAACACCAATTTTATTGCAAAATTCAATTAAAGCTTTTACCTCATTATCTGTATCTTTAATAAAATGGTTAACAGCAACCGCAACAGGTAAGTTAAATTTTTTGACGTTCTCAATGTGCCTTTCAAGATTAATTAAACCTTTTTTTAATGCATCTACATTTTCTGTTTTAAGATCATCTTTTGCTACACCACCATGCATTTTTAATGCCCTAATAGTTGCAACAATTACGACACAACTTGGTTTTAAATCTGATTTTCTACACTTAATATCAAGAAATTTTTCAGCACCTAAATCAGCACCAAATCCTGCTTCTGTTACAACATAGTCAGCAAGCTTTAATCCGGTCTTAGTTGCAATTACAGAATTACAACCATGAGCAATGTTCGCAAATGGGCCACCATGAATAATAGCAGGATTATTTTCTAAAGTCTGAGTAACATTTGGTCTAATTGCATCTTTTAACAAAACAGTCATTGGACCTTGAGCTTTTAGATCTTTTGCGTAAACAGGTTTCTTCTCTCTAGTGTAGGCTATTGTAATATTTCCTATTCTTTTTTCTAGATCTTCTAAATCATTAGACAAACAGAAGATTGCCATGATTTCAGAAGCTACAGTTATATCAAAACCATCTTCTCTAGGAAAACCATTAGCAACACCACCTAAATTTATATTTATAGATCTTAAAGAACGATCATTCATGTCCATTACTCTTTTCCACACAACCCTTCTAACGTCTATATCTAATTTGTTACCCCAATAAATATGATTATCAATTAAAGCCGACAATAAATTATGAGCCGAAGTTATTGCATGAAAGTCTCCAGTAAAATGTAAATTGATTTGTTCCATAGGAACAACTTGAGCATAACCACCTCCGGCTGCACCACCTTTCATTCCAAAGGAAGGACCAAGACTTGGTTCTCTTAAGCAAACAATCGATTTTTTTCCAATATTATTTAATCCATCGTTTAAACCAACAGATGTTGTGGTTTTACCTTCACCTGCTGGAGTAGGCGTGATAGCAGTTACTAAAATTAATTTACCATCTGGTTTATCTTTTAAAGTATCTAAATATTCTAAGTTGATTTTTGCTATATGTCGGCCCATTGGACTGAAAGCTGAGCTTTCATTTGGAACATTTATTTTTGCTAAAATATCATTTATAGGTTGCATTTTTGCTTCTCTTGCAATTTGAATATCTGTTTTAAATTTACTCATTTTAAACTCCTATAAAATTTAATTATTCTTGGAGAATTAGTATCCTCTTTTATCTATTTTTGAAACTTATATAAATTATATATAAAAATAATAATAACTATTTATATTCTTTAATATAAAATTAAATGATGCAAAAATATTCCATATTTAATCTGATAAAAAATGCATTTTCTGGTCATCAGAACTGGGATTTAGCATGGAAAGATCCTACACCAAAAAAAGAATATGAGGTTGTTATTATCGGTGGTGGCGGTCATGGTCTAGCTACCGCATACTATCTGGCAAAAGAACACAATATTACTAATGTCGCAATTATTGAGAAGGGCTGGATAGGTGGTGGAAATGTTGGAAGAAATACTACTATTATAAGATCAAACTATATGCATGACGATAATGCATTATTTAGTGAGTTTGGAATGGATCTATGGAGAAAGATGAGCCAAGATTTAAATTATAATGTTATGTTTTCTCCTAGAGGGATTATTAACTTAGCACATTCTGATGCTCAAATGAATGTTTATGCGAGAAGAGGAAATTCCATGCGTTTAAATGGTATTGATGCAGTTCTATTAAACCGAGAACAAGTAAGAGAAATTATACCAATGGCAGATTTTTCAGAAAATGTAAGATTTCCCATCTTTGGAGGTTTAATGCAGCCAAGTGCCGGAACAGCTAGACATGATGCTGTAGCTTGGGGGTATGCACGACAAGCAGACTCAATGGGTGTTGATATAATCCAAAATTGTGAAGTAACTGGTTTTGATATTTCTGGTGGAAAAATTAATGGAGTTAGAACTTCGAGGGGTGATATTAAAGTTAAAAAGATAGGTTTGTGTGTTGCAGGTAGCACAAATATTTTAGCTGAAAAATTAAATATGACTTTACCAGTAGAAACCCATCTTCTTCAGGCATGTGTTTCAGAACCAGTAAAACCTGTTTTAGATAGAGTTGTAACTTTTGGCGCAGGACATTTTTATATTAGTCAATCTGATAAAGGTGAAATGGTAATGGGTGGAGATTTAGATGGATACAATAGCTATGCTCAAAGAGGAAACCTACCAACCTTACAGCATGTTTTAACTGAAGGAATTGCTATGATGCCTTTTTTAAGCAAATTAAAAATGTTAAGAACCTGGGGTGGAATAATGGATATGTCTATGGATGGTTCACCTATTATTGACAAAACACATATCGAAGGATTGTATTTAAATTGTGGATGGTGTTATGGTGGATTTAAAGCAACTCCAGCATCAGGATGGACATTTGCACATACAATTGCACAAGATAAAGTCCATAAATTAAATGCAGGATATAGTTTAAATAGATTTAACACGGGTCACTTACTAGATGAAAAAGGACTTGGAACAAAAACTTGGATTTCATAAATGCTACACATTAAATGTCCACATTGTGGAATGAGATCACAAAATGAATTTTCTTATGGAGGTGATGCAACTATTAAAAGACCAGAGCTTAATAGTGAAGTCTCTGACCAGGAATGGGATAACTTTGTTTACAATAGAAAAAGTTTAAGAGGAAAACATTTAGAGCTGTGGCAACATTTATCAGGTTGCCGCCAATGGATAAAGGTCGAGAGAGATACTGCAACACATGAAATTTTTAAAACAATGAAAGCTAACGAGGGTAATTCTTAAATGATTCAAAGCTTTAGATTAGAAAATGTGGGTTTAATAAATAGAGATAAAAAACTTTCATTTAAATTTAATGGCGATACTTATTATGGCTATGAAGGAGATACGCTTGCTTCAGCTTTAATTGCAAATGGAGTTCATTTAATTGGAAGAAGTTTTAAATATCATAGACCTAGAGGATTTTTTGGAGCAGGGGTTGATGAGCCTTATGCTATTATTCAATTATATAGAAATGGTGAAACCGAGCCCAATGTTAAAGCTACAGAACAAGAGCTATTTGAGGGACTACAAGCAACAAGTGTTAACTGTTGGCCTAGTGTTAATTTTGATATAGGAGCTATAAATAATTTTCTAAAAATGTTTCTTCCAGCAGGATTTTATTACAAAACTTTTATGTGGCCAAAAAGTTTTTGGTACAAAGTTTATGAGCCTTTTATTAGAAAAGCAGCAGGCCTTGGTGTTGCATCCACAAAACATGACAAGGAAAGATATGAACATAAATACGAATATTGTGATTTATTAATTGCAGGTTCAGGACCATCAGGTCTAGCAAGTGCATACGCTGCTGCAAAAAACGGAGCAAGAGTGATCTTAGCTGAAGATAAAGCTAGGTATGGAGGAACATTATTAACTAGTGATGTAAATATAGGAAATCAATCGGGCAAAGAATGGGCCGATGGAATAATTTCTGAACTTAAAGAAATGCCAAATGTGGTAGTTAGAAATAGGTCACAAGTTTTTGGCTATTATGATCATAACATGCTGGTAATGTCTGAAAGAATAAGTGATCATTTACCTAAAACAAAAAAATTTCATCCAAAACAAAGACTTTGGTATATTAGAGCTAAAGAAGTTTTAATTTCTTCAGGATCAATTGAAAGACCTCTTGTTTTTGGAAACAATGATACGCCCGGAGTAATACTTTCATCTGCGGCGAAGGAATATTTAAAAGTTTACGGCGTTTTAGTTGGAAAAAATCCTCTTATTTTTACAAATAATGATAGTGGCTATGAAACTGCAATTGAATTTAAAAAAAATGATGTTGATCCAATAATTTTAGATACAAGAAAAAATCCACAGTCTGAAATTATTGATGAAGCAAAAAATTTAGGAATTAATATTAAAAATTCTTACGTAGTTGTTGCTGCTCAAGGTTACAAGAAAGTAAAGTCTGCTGATGTAGCAAAAATATCTGAAGATAAGACACAACTTGGACCTATAGAAAATATAAAATGTGATTGTATTTGTGTTTCTGGTTTTTGGACACCTACTATTCACTTAGCGTCACAATCAGGTAATAAAACCCAATATAATGATAAGATAGATGCATTTGTACCTGGCATATCAAAACAAAATGAAAAAACATTAGGTGCTGCAAATGGTGTTTATACTTTAAACGAAACTTTAAAAAGCTCATTTGAAACTGGTCATAAGTTATCAAAAAAAATCACCAACAACGACAACAAAGTTTCCTTTCCAAATGTAATTGAAAAAAAATCAGCTCAACATGATAAATTTTGGTGTGTACCACTTCCAAAGGGTAAAAATTATAAAAGATTTTTAGATTTTCAAAATGATGTTGCTGTTTCTGATATTGAGATTGCTTTAAAAGAAGGTTATCGGTCAATAGAGCATGTTAAGAGATATACCACACTTGGTATGGCAACTGATCAAGGAAAAACTAGTAACCTTAATGGTCTACAGTTGGTGTCTAATATTGAAAACAAAGTTGTACCAGCAGTTGGTCACACTACATTTAGACCTCCATATACACCAGTTACTATTGGTGCAATTGTTGGTCGAGAAGTTGGTAAACACTCAAAGCCTACAAGAAAATCACCAATGCATTCATGGCATCAAAAAAATAATGCAGTTTTTGTTGATGCAGGAGTATGGTTAAGACCAAGATATTATAAACAAGGAAATGAAACATTATTTGAAGGCTCAAAAAGAGAAGCAAAAAATGTAAGATCAAATGTTGGTGTTTGTGATGTTACAACACTAGGTAAAATAGATATTAAAGGTCCAGATGCAGCAGAATTGTTAAACAGAGTTTATACTAACGCTTGGTTAAAATTGCCAGTTGGCAAAGCAAGATATGGTGTGATGTTAAGGGAAGATGGAATTGTTATGGATGACGGAACTACAACAAGAATTTCTGAAAATCATTACCACATGACAACTACAACTGCTCAAGCAGCAAATGTTCTCTCACATTTAGAGTATTATTTACAATTAGTTTGGCCAGAACTAAATGTAAATGTAGTATCAACTACTGAACAATGGGCAGGAGCGGCTATCGCTGGACCTAAATCTAGAGATTTATTGCAAAAGTTATTTCCAAAATCTGATGTATCAAATGAGGGTTTACCGTTCATGGGCTATATTGAAAAAGACTTGTTTGGTGTTAAGGCAAGAATTTTTAGAATTTCTTTTTCTGGAGAGCTTGCATATGAGGTAAATGTTGAATCTAATAATGGAAACTTCATGTGGGAAAAAATAATAGAAATAGGCAAAGAATTTAAAATTCAGCCATATGGAACAGAGGCATTATCAACTCTGAGAATTGAAATGGGACACGTTGCTGGTTCTGAATTGGATGGAAGAACCATTCCTTATGATAACTCTTTAGAAGGTTTGGTAAGTAAAAAGAAAGATTTTATTGGAAAAAGATCACTAAATAGAGAGGCTTTTATGGCAAAAGATAGACAAAAGGTTGTAGGTGTTGTTCCACTAGATAAAAAAACAAGTATTCCAGAGGGATCTCATTTGGTTAAGGATGCAAAAGCACAGTTACCAAATCCTAAATTGGGTTATATTTCAGCGTCATGTTGGAGTGTTGAATACGACAATCCTTTTTCTTTGGCAATTATCCAAGATGGAAAAAATATGATTGGTCAAAAATTGTTTGCGATGTCTCCATTGAAAAATAAAACAATACCAGTCGAAATAGTTTCTTCACATTATGTAGATCCAAAAGGTGAAAGGGTGAGATCTTGACTTCAATCCCAGCATTAAAGAATATTCATATGAAAGGTCTTTTTGGAGATCACAAAAATAAAGATGAAAAAGATTTATTAAAGATATCTGAAAATAAAGATTTGCTTATTGTTCAAATAGTACAATACAAAAATTCTTCAATACCAATTAAAGACATAAAAATAGATAACCTTAATTTAAAGAATGAAGCTCTTAGTGTAAGTAGTAATGTTGATACCCGAATTCTTTGGAACGGACCTAATAATTGGCTTTTAGTATCTTCAAAAAAAGAACTTATGAAAGAAGTTTTAGAAAAATTTGATGAAAAAAATTTTGCTAATACTGACCTATCTCACTCAAAAGCAATAATTGAATTAGAAGGTAAAGATTTAAAAGAAGTGTTAAAAAAAGGATGTCCTTATAATTTTAACGAACTACATATCAATAATTGCATAAACTCAACTTTCAATGGAATGACAGTAACTATTGACATGATTAAAGATAACCCTAATCAAGTCAGAATATTTACTTTAAGAAGTTTTGGAGAATCTTTATATAATTCAATTACCGACTCATGTTTGGAGTTTGGTTATAAAAATATTTAAATTTTATTTCTCCTCGTAGCAATATAAACACCAACGGTAGCTATAAAAAAACCAATTAAGTCTGATTTATTTAAAATTTCGTCCAAAAATAACCAAGCAATTATAGCAGTAGTTGGTGGTATTAAAAAAAATACTGAAACAGTTTTGCTTGCTGAGTTATTTTTTATTAAAAACATTAGAATTGTAAAAGCACCAAAAGAAACTAGAATTACTTGATGACTCATTGCTAATATGAAAGTTAAATTAAGATTAATATAAAAATCAGTAAAACAAACAACAATCAAAATATGAAAAAAACAACCTCCAACAGCTTGATACATATTACTTACTGACAAAGATAAGTTATTACCTATTTTCTTTTGAAATAAAGTAGAACTTGTAATAGCTAATAAAGCTACAAAAGATGAAAAAACACCAATTAATGGAAGGCTTGTCCCTATATCAAACCCTAACACTAATGTAGCTCCCATAAACCCAAGGGCTACACCAATCCATTGTTTAATAGTAACATTTTCATTTAAAAATTTACCTGCTAATGCGTTTGTTAAAATTGGCTGAAGAGTTACAATTAATGCTGTAATTCCAGTGGGCATTCCAATTGAAACTGAATAAAAAACTCCACCTAGATAAATACCGTGAAATAAAACTCCACTAATAATAGATTGTAGCAAATCTTTTTTATTGGTTAAAATTTTTTGTTTTGTAAAAACTGCAAATATAAAAAAACCTAAAGCAACAAAGAAAAATCTAAAAGCTAGAGCAGAAAATGGGTCGCTATTGTCTATTATAGGCTTAGTTGTGACAAATGCTGAAGACCATAAAATAATAAATAAAAAAGGAAAAATTTTAATCATTTCTGTTTTATAGGTTAAATTTTACGTCAATATTAGTCTTTTTACGCCCAAACTGGATATATTCGATCTTGAGTTGTATGTAAAAATGCATAAAATTATAAAAGGGATTAATGATACTAAAAAAAATAGCTACAGTAATTTTTTTAATAGGTTTATTGAATGGGTGTGCCCAGAACACAGCTCTTCTAGGTCCAGCCTACACTTTTGGAACTACTGGAAATTTATACCAAGCTGGGTTAACTTATAGTTCTAACCAAGCAATTACTAGCCTAACGGGAAAATCAACAGGAGAAAATATTAAAAATCTACTTACACTCAAAAATGATGATTCAGAGTTTGAGAAGATGGTAAAAAATAGGATTAATGAAACTAGAAAAAAATTAAATCTTTCTAATCAGTAATTTTCAATACTAGCAAATTAGACTGGTTGGTTTCTTTACACCAAAGCTCATAACTTTCACATACCCGCCAAAGATAATTAAAAGCACGTTGAGAAATTTCTAGAGGAAAAGAGCTTTTTGCATAATATAGTTCTGGATATTTGATTAGTTGTTTGATGGTCACATCTTTTTGAATTTTCAAAAGTCTAATAGTTTCTTCAGGAATTTTTTTGCCAGATTGATTATCTATAAAGTTATTTTTTTTTAAATCAGCAAACCAAATATCATGAAACTTACCACTGCTTATATTTTCATAAGTTTCAGTTCCTATAAATCTCTCAATAGCATCGATATTTGAAATATCTGGATTATCTTTTTTAATATTAGTTATATTTTTATAAATTAGTTCAGCAAGATAAATAACATAAGGTTTATCGACAATTTTATTCACTATTTTATTTATATTTTGTCATAGAAGACAACGCTAATATTAAATTTGGATCTAAATATATTTTTGACATCTTAACATTTTTAAAAGATTTAAAAGCAAAAATTGCAATAGGTAATTCAGTACAACCAAGAATTATTTTTTTACATTTCTTTTTTATTAAATAGTCTATTGCAGATTTAATAGATTTTTCTGCCAACTTAATATTACCCATTTTAACATTTTTAATTGTTTTATTTACTGAAGAAATTTGTAAATTTTCAGTCGGTTTAACTAATTTAAAATTTTTTTCAAACAATTTATCATAAATTTTTGTTTTTAAAGTTCCCTCTGTAGCAAGCAGTCCTATTTTTGAATTTTTTTTACATTTCTTTTTAGCATATAAAAAAACTTCTTTAGGCATATTTATTATTGGAATTCTTATTTTTTTTTGAAGGTCTTCATACCAATAATGAGCTGTATTACATGGTATAACAATAAATTTACAACCACTTTTTTCTAGTGATTTACAGCCTGAAAGTAAACTTTTTAAAACTTTATTATATTTTATTATATTTTTAGGTTTTTTTGGAATAGCTGAAAGTTCTTTTGTTTGAATTCCAATTGACTCAGGTCTTCCTGGTATATTCGATTTATTATAGAGTATAAATAGTGGATATTCTTGATCAATCTTTCCTCTATTTAGCATCGCAAGTTTATTGCAAAAATCAAGTCCAGCTTGAGTTCCCATTCCACCTAAAATTCCAATCATAAATAAGTAATTTTAATAAGTTTAAATAAATTATACTAAAGAGACTTGTTGATACCTCTCATAAAAACTAAAATCAAGCAACCATCTTTCGTATGAGAAGAATGAGTAGAGCCAGGTTCAAAGGTAATGAAATCACCTTTTTTGAAAGTTTTACCGTCAGGATCAGTTAACTCACCTTCCAAAATCAAAAATTCCTCATATCCAGTATGAACATGCGGCAAACTTTTTGAATTAGCAGACATTTTAAGAAGGTAGGATCCCATTCCACCATTTTCTTTATTATAACTAATTTTATGCCAGCTCATTCCAGGAACTGGTGAACCATAATTATCAAATGGCTTAAATTTAACATCATAAATATTGATAATTTTTCTTTTATTTGTGATTTTCATATAAAGATCTAATTTTTTATTTCTATTTTTAAGTGTCTTTTTTTACCAATAGAAAGTTTAATAAATTTTTGATCAAGTAAACTTTTATCTAAAATAAATTTTTCATCTGTAATAATGATATTATTAATTTTAACTGCATTACCTTTGATTAATCTCCTAATTTCACTTTTAGATTTTTCTAATTTACTCAATAAAATTATTTCAATAATGTCTTTTTTATTAATCTCAGAGTAATTAAGAGATATTGATGGAAGACCATCCCCTGTAGAATTTTCTTCAAAAGTTTTTTTTGCAGTCTTTTCAGCATTTTTAGATTCACTATCACCGTGAAGCATCTTTGTAGCTTTATTTGCTAATAAAATTTTTAATTCATTGATATCGTCATTTTTAATTTTTTCTATTTCTTCAATACTTGTGTCTGTGAATATTTTTATAAATCTAACAACATCTCTATCGTCTATGTTTCTCCAAAATTGCCAATAATCATATGAGGATAAAGATTTTTTATCTAACCAAACTGCACCTGACTCAGTTTTACCCATTTTGGCACCAGAAGCTAAGGTAATTAATGGAGTAGTCAAACCATAGGCCTGTTTATTAGAATGTCTTTTTATTAACTCAACACCGTTTACAATATTTCCCCACTGATCCGAACCACCCATTTGAAGAACACAGTTATCTTTTTTATTTAGTTCTAAGAAATCATAAGCTTGTAAAATCATATAGTTGAACTCCATATAGCTTAAAGATTGTTCTCTTTCCAATCTAGTTTTGACACTGTCAAAACTTAACATCTTATTGATTGTAAAATGTTTTCCAATATCTCTTAAAAAAGAAATATAATTTAAGTTTTTAAGCCAAGAATAATTATTTACAAATATTGGTTTAGTTTTAGGATCCTCAGTATCTAAAAAATTTTTTAATATTTTTTGAATATTTTTAATATTTTTTTCTATTTCATCTTCACTTAATATAGTTCTAGTTTTATCTTTACCAGAGGGATCACCAATTCTGGTAGTACCACCTCCCAATAATACAATAGGTCTATGTCCATGTTTTTGAAGTAATCTTAAACACATTATTTGAAGCAAACTACCAACATGAAGACTTTCAGCTGTACAATCAAAACCGATATAGCCATTAATTTTTTCTTTATCTAATAATTGAGACAAATCTCTTTCATTAGTACATTGATAGAAAAAGCCTCTATCTTTAAATTCTTTTAAAAATTTATTCATATGTATATGCTTCTACAATATACAAATTTGAATAAAAAAAAATAAGAATGGAAAAAAATTATTTTGCTTTGGGATTAATGAGTGGCACTTCAGGAGATGGAGTAGATTCCTCCATAATTCAATCTAATGGTAAGGATAAATTTTTGGTAAAATCTAATAATTATGACCCTTATCCCATTAATATTTCTGAAGAAATCCATAGAATTAAAGAAAAAATTCAAAGGTCAAGTGACCTAATAAAATTTTCTAATGAAATAAAAATACTTGAAGCTAAAATAACTACTTTTCACGCAGATGTAGCAAAAAAATGCTTTAGTACTAATCACATAGATTTTATAGGGTTTCATGGGCAAACTATTTTTCATAATTCTGAAGAAAGAATATCTAAACAACTAGGATTAGGAGAACAACTTTCTAACCTTACAAAAAAAACTGTTATTTATAACTTTAGGCAAAATGATCTAAAAAATGGGGGGGAAGGAGCCCCATTAACACCTATTTATCATAAACTAATAGTAAAAACATTTGAAGAAAGTAAAAAATTAGAACTTCCAGTTACAATACTAAATATTGGTGGGATTGCAAACATAACAACTTTTAATAAAAAACATGAAATGACTAGTATGGATATTGGTCCGGGCAATTGTTTGATTGATAAATGGATTAGATTAAATTCTGATAAAGAATTTGATGATAATGGTGATATCGCTAAGTCAGGTCAGATAGATAAATTTATTTTAGAACAAGCATTAGATAATTTTTATTATAACAAGATTAGTAAAAAAAAATCATTAGACACAAATGATTTTGATATATCTTTTGCTAGAGGTCTTTCTCTAGAAAATGGAGCAGCTACACTTACAGAATTGACAGCAGAAATTTTATCAAAAAAGATATTAGATAATGACATTTATGTTTGTGGTGGTGGAAGAAAAAATAATTTTTTAATTAATTTGATACAAAAAAAAATTCTACATAAAATAAAAGAAATTGATTATCTTGGTATAGATGGGGACTTTATTGAATCACAAGCTTTTGGATATCTTGCAATAAGATCTTATTTAGGTTTGCCAATTTCATTTCCTAATACCACTGGCTGTAAAGAACCAAGCACTGGTGGTATGATTGTTAAAAGTTTTTAAAATAAAGCAGACTCTTTTTTTATATATTTATCTAGATATTTTGTTAAAGTATTCTCTTTTTTACTAAAGAAGTGATTTGCATCATTAATAGAATGGAATTCAACTTTAATTCCTTTTTGTGCACTTAATCTTTTATCTAGTTCTATAATATGTTCATTTGGAACAAGTTCATCATTTTTCCCATAAATCATGATACCAGATGTTGGGCAAGGTGATAAAAAAGAAAAATCATATACGTTTGGTTGAGGTGATATAGCTATAAATCTATTAATCTCAGGTCTTCTCATAAGTAATTGCATTGCAATCAAAGATCCAAATGAAAACCCTGAAACCCAACACTGTGAATTATCAAAGTTTTCTCTCTCTAACCAATCTAAAGCAGCAGCTGCATCTGCTAATTCACCTTGACCATTATCAAATTCTCCATCACTTTTTCCTACACCTCTAAAATTAACTCTACACACAGAAAATTCATTTTCCATAAAAGTATGAAAAGCATCTACTACAACTTTATTGTTCATCGTTCCACCATATTGAGGGTGAGGTTGCAACACTAATGCAATGGGTGATGTAGTTTTATTACTCTTATAATATTTAGCTTCTAGTCTACCAGCAGGGCCGGGTATAAAAACTTCAACTATTTTATTATCCATAAGTGTTATTGATTATTATTCTCAAAAAAAATTACATTTACCACAACTAAGCGACAATATGTTAACTTTTTTTCTAAATCCATACTTGACTAATTTAGTCAGGTTTGTATAAAAAGGCCAAGTAAATAAGGGTAAATATGAAATTAACATCAAAAGGTAGATATGCTGTAATGGCATTAGCTGATTTAGCTAAATTTAACAGTCAAAATCCTGTGTCCTTGAGAGATATTTCATTGAGACAAGGAATTTCATTAGATTTTTTAGAACAGATATTTTCAAAGTTAAAAAAAAACAATATTGTTAAAAGTATAAGAGGCACAAATGGTGGTTATATTTTGACTGATGATCCTGCTCGAATTAAACTTGCAAACATACTTAATGCAGTTGATGAAGAAGTTAAAACAGTTCAATGTAAAAAAGAGTCTAAAAAAGGATGTAATGGCAAAACCTCAAAATGTATTACTCACAATCTTTGGGATGAACTTGAAGTTCATATTAATAATTTTTTTGAAAAAAAAAATTTAAAAGATCTTATTAATAATAATTCAGAAAGTAGAACTTAAAATGGATACTAGAGAAAAAGAAATAGAAAAATTAAAAGATTACAAGTATGGGTTTTCAACTGATATTGAAAGTACAAGGGCCCCAAAGGGTTTAAATGAAGATGTAATTAAATTTATATCAAACATTAAGAAAGAACCCAAGTGGATGCTTGATTTTAGATTAAAAGCATTTGAAAGATTTAAACAATTAAAAGAACCTGATTGGCAAAAGCCTAAATATCCAAAAATAGATTATCAAGATTTATATTATTATTCAGCACCAAAAAGTATGGATGATAAACCAAAAAGTTTAGATGAATTGGATCCAAAACTTTTAGAAACATATAAAAAACTTGGCATTCCTCTTCAAGAACAAGCAAGATTAAATGGTATTGCTGTAGATGCTGTATTCGACTCAGTTTCTGTTGCTACTACTTTTAGAGAAGAATTAAATAAACAAGGAATTATTTTTTGTCCAATATCTGAAGCTATTCAAAATCATCCTGAGCTAGTAAAAAAATATTTAGGATCTGTGATACCTACATCAGATCATTTTTTTGCCACTCTTAACTCTGCTGTTTTTACCGATGGTTCATTTGCCTACATACCAGAAGGTGTAAGATGTCCAATGGAGTTATCAACTTATTTTAGAATTAATGCTTCAAATACTGGTCAGTTTGAAAGAACTTTAATTATTGCAGATAAAAGAAGTTATGTAAGTTATTTGGAGGGTTGTACAGCACCAATGAGAGATGAAAACCAATTACATGCAGCCAATGTAGAATTGATTGCGCTAGAAGATGCGGAGATAAAATATTCAACAGTGCAAAATTGGTACCCTGGAGACAAAGATGGAAAAGGTGGAATATATAATTTTGTCACTAAACGTGGTTTATGCAAAGGTAAGAACTCAAAAATTTCATGGACGCAAGTTGAAACTGGTTCTGCTATTACGTGGAAGTATCCAAGTTGCATCTTAAAAGGAGATAACTCTGTTGGGGAATTTTATTCAATAGCAATAACAAATAATCATCAAAAAGCAGATACTGGCACAAAAATGATTCATTTAGGAAAAAATACTAAGAGTAAAATAATCTCAAAAGGAATAAGTGCGGGATTTTCAGATATGACTTACAGAGGTCTAGTAGATATTTCATCGAGGGCTTCTAATTCTAATAATTATACCCAATGTGACTCATTGTTGATGGGCAATAAATGTGGGGCGCATACTGTTCCGTATATTAAAAACAAGAATTCTGAGTCAAATATTGCTCATGAGGCCACCACATCCAAGATAAGTGAAGAGCAATTACATTATTGCCAACAAAGAGGCCTGAGTGCGGAAGAAGCTGTTGGATTAATTGTAAATGGATTTTGTAAAGAGGTTTTGCAGCAGTTACCAATGGAATTTGCAGTTGAGGCTCAAAAGCTTGTTGGTATCAGTTTAGAGGGAAGTGTCGGATAATGTTAAAAATAAATAAATTAAATGCAAAAATTGACAACAAAGAAATCTTAAAAGAATTTTCTCTTGATATAAATCCTGGAGAAGTTCATGCTATTATGGGCCCAAATGGATCTGGAAAAAGTACATTATCAAATATCTTATCAGGAAAAAAAGGCTATGAAGTCTCAGGAGAAGTTCTTTTTGAGGAAAAAGATTTATTTGAACTTGAAACAGAAGAAAGAGCTCATAAAGGTATTTTTTTAGCTTTTCAGTATCCGTTAGAAATTCCAGGGGTTAATACAAATATATTTTTAAAAACATCATTAAATGCAGTAAGGAAAGCAAGAGGTGAAAAAGAACTTGACGCTATAGAATTTTTAAAGCTAGTAAAAAAAAAATCGAAAGAACTTAAATTTGATGAGGAGAAATTAAATCGACAATTAAATGTTGGTTTTTCAGGTGGAGAAAAAAAGAAAAATGAAATTTTACAAATGTCATTATTGACTCCAAAATTATCAATTTTAGATGAAACAGATTCGGGCTTAGATATTGATGCTTTAAAAATTGTAGCTGATGGAGTTAATACATTAAGAGATGACAAAAACTCATTTTTAATAATCACACATTATCAAAGGTTACTTGATTATATTAAACCTGACTTTGTTCATGTTTTAATGAATGGCAAAATTGTTAAATCTGGAGGTGCAGACTTAGCTTTAGAATTAGAAAAAAAGGGGTATGAAAATTTTCATTAGATGAAAGAGCAATTACAAAAAGATTTTGATAATATTATTAAAAGTTTGAGTTTATCTCAAAGAGACATTGAAATAAAAAAATTTTATTTAGATAATTTTATAAATAGAGGATTTCCAAATAAAAAAGAAGAAGATTGGAAATTTTCTGATCTTAATCAAATAATTAAAAAAAATATTGGGGCACTAAGTTTTTATAGTGATTATACATCTACCAACAAAGTTGATACCTCTGTATTCGTAGATGGGCTAGAGCATAACAAAATAGTCTTTATAAATGGTAGAATTGAAAAAATTGATTTTGATTATGAAAAAAAAGACCAAATAGAAATAATTGATCAGTCAGAAACTATTAATAAATTAAATAATAATAATTCTTTATCAGATCTAAATAATGCCTTTACTAACAAATCTTTTAAAATATTGGTTAAAAAGGGCTATCAATTAGCAAAACCACTTATTATTTATCATACTACCAACTCAAAAATCTGGTCTAAAAATATTAATTTAAGATTAAATTTTGAATTAGATAAAGATAGCTCCTTAAGATTAATTGACCTATTTAATGATACTTCTGAAAAAAATTTTTTAAATATTTTTTATAACTTTGATTTAAAAGAAAATGCAGTCTTAAAAAATTATAAAGTAGATAAATTTGAAAATAAAAACATCAAATATTCCTTTAATAATATTGAGCAAGACAAAAATAGTATTTCAGAATCATTTATTTTATCTTCAGGTTCAAATTTCTTTAAAAATGAGATTAATTGTAATTTAAAAGGAGAATATTCATCGGCTTTTATAAATGGCATTTTTTCACTTTCTAAGGAAAAGCATCATGAAATTAGAACAACTATTAATCACTTAACAGAAAATACTAAAAGTTATCAGTTAGTAAAAAGTGTTTTAGATGATAGCTCTAAAGCTGTATATCAAGGAAAGATTTTTGTTAATTCAAAGGCACAAAAAACAGACGGTTATCAATTAAGTAAAGCAATTCTATTAAATGAAAAATCAGAATTTAATGCAAAACCAGAACTAGAAATTTATGCAGATGATGTCAAATGTTCACATGGCTCTGCATCAGGTAGTTTAAGTGAGGAATCAATATTTTACTTAATGTCCAGAGGTTTAAATTATGAGCAATCAAGAGAGCTTTTAATTAATGGATTTTTACTCGATGTAATAGAAAAGATAACAGATTCTGAAATTAAAAATTTAATAAAAAATATGATTGGATTTAAAGAATGAAAATAGACTTGATAAAAAAAGAGTTTCCTATTTTTGATGAAAAAATTCAAAATAATGATTTAGTTTATCTTGATAGTGCAAACTCCTCTCAAAAACCAAAGGTTGTAATAGATAGAATTAATGAATTTTATACTAAACAATTTTCCAATGTAGGTAGAAGTGTTCACTATCTTGCAGTTGCTGCTACCAATTTATACGAGAACACAAGAACTTCAGTTCAAAAATTTATAAATGCTAAAGATAAAAACGAAATTGTTTTTACCAAAGGTGCAACAGAAGCGCTCAATTTAGTTGCAAATACATTGGGTCAAAATTACCTACAAGAGGGCGATGAAGTACTTATCACTGAATTGGAACACCATTCTAATTATGTACCATGGCATTTTTTAAGAAAATCAAAAAATATAAAAATTAATTTTGCTGAAATCAATGATGATGGAGAGGTTACATTAGAAGAGATTGAAAAAAACATTACTTCTAGAACTAAGATAATTTCAATCACTCATTTATCAAACGTCACTGGTGCTATCTTACCAATTAAAGAAATAACAGAGCTTGCTCATTCAAAAGGAATAATCGTTGTAGTTGATGGTTGTCAGGGTGCTCCTCATTTAAAACTAGATATGCAAGATTTGGACTGTGATTTTTACGCTATTTCTTGTCACAAAATGTATGGTCCAACTGGATTAGGTGTTTTGTATGGTAAGAAGAAATGGTTAGAAGAATTACCACCATACCAAGGTGGTGGAGGAATGATTAATGAAGTTAAAAAAGATAGGATTTCTTATGGTGATTTACCTAATAAATTTGAAGCAGGAACTATGGCTACTGCTCAAGTAATAGCATTTGATCAATCTATTAAATTTTTAGAAAGAATTGGTATAGATAATGTGGTGAAACATGAAGCTGACTTAGTCGAGTATGGACAAGAACTATTACAAAAAAATAACTCAGTTAAATTAATTGGTAATCCTAAAAATAAAGGTGGAGTTTTATCTTTCACTATTGAAGGAATTCATCCACATGATGTAGCAACTATTTTAGATGAAGATGGTGTCGCAATAAGAGCAGGTCATCATTGTTGTCAAATTCTACATGATAAATTAAATATATCTGCAAGCTCAAGAGCATCTGTTGGAGTTTATAATACAAGAGATGATCTAGACAAACTTAATGATGCAATAAAAAATTGTAAAAAAATATTTGATCTAAAATGAACTTAAAAGAATTATATCAAGAGATAATACTAGAACATGGTAAAAATCCCAGAAATCTTGGTAAGACTGATAATTTTAATAGAGATGCCAAAGGACACAATCCTTTGTGTGGTGATAATGTTCATGTTTATTTAAAACTTAATGGACAAAGAATAGTAGAGGATATTTCTTTTGAAGGTAGTGGTTGTGCTATTTCAATGGCCTCAGCGTCAATTATGACAGACTTAATCAAAGACAAGAATGAACATGAGGCCAAAGAAATTGTGGAAGATTTTTTAGGAATGATCAAAGAAAACCCTAAATTAAATTCAGAAAAGTTAAAAGAGGATGAAAAAACAAAATTGATGTGCTTATCTGGAGTAAAACAATATCCAATGAGAGTTAAATGTGCTACTTTATCTTGGCACACATTGATTTCTGCAATTGACAATACTCAAGAAGAAATTAATACTGAGAGATTAGATTAAATTATGGATTTAAGAGAACAAGTAATAGCTGAAATTAGAAAAATTTATGATCCGGAGATACCGGTTAATATTTATGAATTAGGTTTAATTTACGATGTTAAAGTAAATGAAGATAAAGCTAAAATTATAATGACTCTAACTTCGCCAAACTGCCCAGTTGCTGAAAGTTTGCCTAATGAGGTAAAAGATAGTGCTATGCAAGTTGAAGGAATTAAAAAAGTAGATCTTGATTTAGTTTTTGAACCTCCATGGGAAAAATCAATGATGTCAGAAGCTGCTAAATTGGAGTTAAATTTATAATGAGTCCTATAATTAAATTAAGTGACAATGCTGCAAGTCGTATTAAAGAAATTATGTCAGGAATTGAGTCTAATTCAATTGGAGTTAGAGTTGCAGTTAAGTCTGGTGGTTGTGCGGGTATGTCATATGTGATGGAATATGCTAAAGAAGTTAATCCAACAGATGAAATAATCGAAGATAAGGGTGTTAAGGTTTTTGTGGATGCTGCAGCTGTCATGTATTTATTGGGCACTGAAATGGACTATAAAAAAGAGGAATTTTCATCATCCTTTGTGTTCAATAATCCTAATGAGTCTGAACGTTGTGGATGTGGCGAATCTTTTAAAGTATAGTATAACAAATACGCATATCAGCATTGCAAATTTCACATATCTATAGTAAACTAACTATATGAATAGATTTGAATTTAAAAATCTTGTTAAATCTTTAGAAAAGTCTTTGAAAGAAAGAACATTCTTTAAAACTCTTCGAACAGAAGTAAATACTGGTGCTAACGGCACACAGGATTACGTCGTTAAAAAAGGAATTAACAAAGATAAGATTGCAACAACCAGACAGTAAAATTCTTAGCTACTGTAATACATCTCAAATTCTACAGGATGAGGGGCATGTTCAAATTTATGTATCTCTTCAAACTTTAAAGCGATGTAAGCATCAATTTGGTCATCTGTAAATACACCACCTTCAGTTAAAAATTCTCTATCTTTATCTAAACTTTCCATAGCTTCCCTTAATGATCCGCATACAGTTGGAATATTTTTAACTTCTTCAGGTGGTAATTCGTAAAGATCTTTATCAAATGATTCACCTGGGTGAATTTTATTTTTTATTCCATCTAAGCCGGCCATGAGCATAGCAGCAAAAGTTAGATAAGGATTTCCAGATGCATCTGGAAATCTTATTTCACATCTTGCACCATTTTTGCTTAAAGTAATTGGTATACGACAAGAAGCAGATCTATTTCTTGCTGAGTAAGCAAGTAAAACTGGTGCTTCAAATCCTGGAATTAATCTTTTATAACTATTTGTTGTTGCATTAGAAAAAGCATTAATTGCTTTAGCATGTTTTAAAATACCACCAATGTAATGCAATGCAGTTTCTGACAATCCAGCATATTTGTCACCAGAAAAAACTGGTGTTTTACCTTTCCAAATTGATTGGTGAATATGCATTCCAGAACCATTATCCCCAGCAATCGGTTTTGGCATAAAGGTTGCGGTTTTACCAAATGAGTGAGTAACCATTTGTACTACATATTTATAGAGCTGAACATTGTCAGCTTGATCAACAAGCGTTCCAAAGTACATACCAAGCTCATGTTGGCTAGGAGCTACTTCGTGGTGATGTTTTTCTACTTTAATTCCAACTTCTTTTAAACTTTTTAAATATTCTCCTCTCATGTCTTGTTCACTATCAACAGGAGGTACAGGAAAATATCCACCTTTAACCGGAGGTCTATGACCCATATTTCCATTAGCATATTCTGTTCCAGAGTTATAAGGTCCCTCTTTACTATCTATTTTAAAGCCAGTATTATTAGGATCATTGTTAATTCTAACGTCATCAAAAACAAAAAATTCTGGTTCAGGACCAAAGTAGGCTTTATCACCAACACCAGATTTTTTTAAATATTCTTCAGCTTTTTTTGCAGTTCCTCTAGGGTCTCTTTCATAGGGCGATCTTTTAACTGCATCTAAAATATCACAGAAGAGTATTAGTGTATTATGAGACGTAAAAGGATCCATAACCAATCTTGAAGTATCAGGTTTTAAGATCATGTCAGACTCATTAATAGCCTTCCACCCAGCAATAGACGATCCATCAAAAAATACACCTTCATTTAACATATCTTCATCAACAATAGTTGAGTCCATTGTTAAGTGTTGAAGCTTTCCTCTCGGATCTGTAAATCTTAGATCTACAAACTCAGCTTCTTTTTCTTTAATAAATTTTAAGACATTGCTGGCGCTCATAATTTCTCCCATTTAATTTACGTAGTATTAACAAATGTTTTCTAAATAATATTGCTTGATTAATAGATATCACCTATGCGTTTTTTACATATGAATTACACCATTATTTGTTACATTAGCAATCAATTGTTAGTTGAAATATGAGCTTATTAGATAAGGAACCTGTTAAAAGAGCAGAAAAATTTCTTAAGGATTTCGACAATTCTTTTGAAGTTATTGTATTAGAAAATTCAGCAAGAACAGCAAAAGATGCGGCTACAGCTTTAGGTTGTAATGTAGGAGCAATTGTTAAAAGTTTACTTTTTAAAAATGATGATAGCTTTTCCCTGTGTTTAGTCGCTGGAGATAAAAGATGTTCATTAAATAAGTTAAAAAAAATAAAAAACCAAAAAAATATTTCAATGGCATCTCCAGAAGAAGTAAAAACTCAAACTGGGTATACAATTGGTGGAGTTTCACCAGTAGGTCATGTAAAAAAAACTGAAATATTTATAGATAAATCATTAGAAAGATTTAACATTCTATATGCTGCGGCCGGTCATCCTAATTGTGTGTTTAAAATAAGAAATGAAGATATCCAAAAAATAACAAATGGAAAAGTTGAAGATATTGTAGAATGAAAGAACCCAAACTAATTGATTATACATTATTAGTATTACTAGCACTAATATGGTCTTCAGCATTTTTTAATATTAAAATTGCAACAGAAGCTTTTGGGCCTGTCACAATTGCTTTTTTGAGAGTTTTTTTTGGTTCGATACCTGTTCTATTTCTATGTTTTTATAAAAAAATAAAGATTGAGGCTTTTTCAAAAGACTGGCACTTGTTTGCAATGATTGGTTTTATAAATTTAGTTGCACCCTTTTTTTTAATAGCTTATGGGATTAAATCTGTACAAAGTAATTTAGCTGCAATTTTAATGTCAACGACACCACTAAGCTCAACTGTATTAGGTCATTTTTTTACAAAAAATGAGAAGTTTAATTTCATTAAGACATTTGGAATTTTAATTGGTTTCTCTGGAATAGTTTATCTATTTTCAGATAATTTTTTGATAAATGACAATAATTTTATTTCTGCAATATTAATTTTACTCGGTTCAACTTGTTATGTTATAGGTGGAGTATTAACTCTTAAGATAAGTAAAAAAAAGAATGAAAATGTAACTGGATCAATTTTAATTTGGGCTGTTATAATACTATTACCTTTAATGATTTTTATAGAAAAACCATGGAACAGCACACCTACAACAACATCAATGATATCAGTTATCTATTTAGGATTAGTGGCAACAGGATTAGCATGGCTTCTTAGATTTAGAATTTTAAAAAATAATGGTTTAATATTTCAATCACAAGTGTCTTATTTAATACCAATATTTGGGATAATATTAAGCTATATATTTTTAAAAGAAATAATTACACCAAAAATCACTGTTTCATTAATTGCAGTTTTAGTAGGCCTTTATTTTGTAAAAAAATCAAAAATCTCCAGTTAAATCCTCGAATCTTAAAGAAGCTGGTTTACCTAAAAATGAAGAAATTAAACCTAATACTTTATATTTATTAATAAATTTTTTTTTAGATTTAAATAAAATTATTGCAAAAAAATATTGTAAAAGTGAACCAAAGAATTTTTTTGAAGACTTAATATACGCTAGCAAAATTCCGTTATGTTTTTTATGAAAATAAAAGTGTGACCAGTAATAATGATAATTTCTTAATACTTCAATTTTAAAACTATATTCAGAAGAATTTTTACCATAATGTTCAATATCACAATTTCCTACAGTATAAATTTTACCGCCATTTTTTTTAACTTCTATGCAAAAGTCAATATCATCATAAAATAAAAAGAAATTTTCATCAAATAATTTTCTATTCGTAATTTTATCTAAATTTATCAACATAGCTTGACCACTAGATATATTTTCTTCCTTAATTAAGTCACTTTTATCATCAGATTTATTTGTTGTTGGCCCCATTACAGTAAAATTATTCTTCAAAACCTTAGTTGCATGAAAAACAGATTTTAATGTATTACTTCCTAGCAAAACATCTGGGCTGATTAAAAAAGCATAATTTGTATTAACCTTTGACAAACCAACGTTTATAGCTTGTCCATAGCCCATATTTTCATTTAAAATAATTTCTAAATTATCACTTTTTTGAGATTCTTTAATTAAGTTTATATTTTTAGAATTTTCAATAATTATAATTCTTGATTCTTTTGGGATTTGATCAAGGCATTTTTTTATTATGTGTTCACTTTTGTATGTTACAAGTACAAATGTTATATCATTAATAAAGTTAATCATTTAACTCAGCCATTTTTTTAATATGTTCTGGTCGTGTTTCACAACATCCACCTAATATAGTGGCTCCAGCTTCTTTAAATTTTTTTACAAACTTCACCATTTTTTCTGGAGTTAAATCTTTTCTTTGCCCTAGAAACTCATTAGGGTTTATTCCTTTTTTGTATTTTAAATATGAGGCAGTATATCCTTCTTTAGTTTTGGTTGTAATGAACCCATTGATTTTAAAACCAAAAGGTACATTTAAGTCCTTTAATTGGTCTATATTTGATTCAAAGTTTTCAGGAGAAACACACGAAAGCATAACACCTAATACTTGTTCATCAATAACATTTTTAAGATCAGAAATTTTTTCACCACTCGGCAAAGTGGTGCCTTCCGAAATATGAATACCTACTAAATAAGGTTTTTTAAATTCTTTAATAGCATTAATTCCACATTTAACTTCTTTTATACTGCTCCACACATCAAAATAAAAAAAATCTACGTAAGGATTTAATACTTTGGCCTGCTCATTAAAATCATTAATTATTTCATTTTCATCTCTATCATCAGCTTCATAAGTTAAATTTTGTGGAGGTAACCCACCTGCTACAAAAACATTGGAAGATTCCTCTTTTGCTTTATGTGCAATTTCTCCTGCCTTTTGATTTAGATATTGGAATTTATACTCAATATTGTTTTCTTTTAATCTTTTTTTTCTAGTTGCAAAAGTTGTAGTTACAATTATTTGTGCACCAGCTTTTATAAAATCTTTATGGGTATCTAAAACAAGTTTATGATATTTTTTATTTAAAATTGCATTAGCACTCCATAAAGTGGAATTATGCTCCATACCACGTGCCAAAAGTTCTTGACCCATTCCTCCATCTAAAATTCTAGTTTTTTTAAAAAAATCTTTTTTCATTGTTAATTTTTATTTTTTTAAAATAATATTTGCATTAAAGGAAAAAGATCTTCTTTCACCATCTACATTAAATGGATAAGCAGTATGCATAAGGTAATTTGGAAAGATTAAAAGATCACCCAGTTTAGGATTCAAGTTAAAAATACTATTACTTAAAAAATTTTTTTGACCATTTATAAAATCAATGGTTCCATTAGTTTTAATTTTTTTATTTTTTACAAAATTATTTTGATTCATTTTTTTGGGTATTTTAAGATAACCAACACCTGATAATTGACCACCATGGTAGTGGATTGGATTATATTCATTTTTAAATTGCCTCACTACCCATAAATTAATAATTTTAATTTCTTTAATATTTTTAATGCCTGATTGGACTAAATATTTCTTAATATTTTTTTTTAATTCTTTGGCTAATTTTTTTTTCACGAATAAGTTAGAAAGTTTAATTTCATTCTTAATTTGACTTGCTAGTTTAGAGCTATAATCTTTTTTTTTAAATATAGAAGATTTATCTACCTGGTTATTAATTACACCAATGATTTTATTTGATAATCTACTTTTTCCAAAAGTTGGACCAAACGGTCTAAAGGTTTTCATATTTATTATTTTTTTAAAGATATATTATATAAATAGTTTAAATCCTATTCTAATAGCAACAAATATTACTAAACTAGCAGTTAGAAATACTAACAAGCGTACAGGTAAAATTTTTATATTCAAAAAATTACCAAATTGACCACCAATCAATACCATTAATAAAAGGGGCCAATATTTTTGAGCTTCTTCATAAATAAAATATTTTGTAAATTGACCAGTTAATCCAGCTATAGAATTAATCAAAATAAAAAAAGAAGCAGCAGTTGCTATATTTTTAGTTTTATCTGCTCTTAATAATAAAAGTATTGGGCTTAGAAAAATACCACCACCAATTCCTACAACACCGGATATAAAGCCTATAGATCCACCAACAACAATTGAAATAAATTTAGGAACTTTTTTATAGATAATTTCCTTTTCATCAAAAGTTCTAAATTTGAAAATTAATAAAATCCCAGCTAATGCCAAAACTATAAATAGTAGAATTTCAAATATATTTTGATCTATTTCAAGAGTTCCTCCAATAAAAGCTAATGGTATGGACGAAAGTAAATATGGAATTAATAACTTGATATTTGAATTACCAGCTTTTATATAATTAAAGCAATTACCAGAAACAACTATAATATTGCAACCCAAAGCAATAAAAGGAAAAATTTGGTAAGGTACCCCCCAAATCAATAGAAGAGCCAGATAAGTAGATCCTCCACCAAAACCAACACTAGAGTATAATATTGCTGTCAGAAAAAATAAAAATGATAATATAAACATTATAATTAATTTAAATTTATGATTGTAAATATAGCACTTTTAACTGTTACAGATACTAGAACTTTAGAGAATGATAAGTCAGGAGGAATTTTAGTTAAAAAAATTGAAGAAGCTAATCATAAATTAATAGATAGAAAAATTTGCAAAGACAATAAGGACGATATTGTCAAAATTTTAAATGAATGGATAAATAAAGATGAAATCGATGTTATTATTACTACTGGTGGAACAGGTTTAACTGGTAGAGATATCACACCTGAAGCAGTTAATGAGATTGCAGATAAACATATTCCTGGTTTTGGTGAAGTTTTTAGAACTCTTAGTTTAAAAACTGTAGGAACTTCTGCAATTCAATCTAGAGCTTGTGCAGTATTAGCTAATGGTAAATATGTATTTGCTTTACCAGGCTCTTCAGGGGGCGTGACTGACGCATGGGATGGAATATTAAAAAACCAACTTGACGTAAATCACAAACCTTGTAATTTTGTAGAGCTATTTCCAAGACTTAAAGAAAAATAATTATTTTTGATATTTTTCTTTCCACTCTGAATAGGGCATACCATAAACATGTTCACGAGCCTCAAGATCACTAATAGTAATATTTTTTTTTTCAGCCTCTTCTCGATACCATCTTGATATACAATTCCTACAAAACCCAGCAAGATTCATGAGGTCAATATTTTGAACATCTTTTCTTTCATCTAAATGATGAAGTAGTCTTTCAAAAGCAGCAGATTGTAACTCTTTTTTTTTATCTTCAGTCATAATTAAAATATTAGACACATTTCAATTAAGCACAAGATGTAGGTTAAAT
This sequence comes from Candidatus Pelagibacter sp., assembly GCA_028226735.1. Next base: position 8,512 of record JAOIYV010000006.1, on the reverse strand, counting down.
TCAATCATTGGTAGAAATAAAATTTTTATAAAAGTAGATCCTACACAGTTTCTTTGGTTAAATTAATTATGGCAACTAAAAAGAGAAAAAAAGCCAAAAAGAAAAAAACTAAAACCAAAAAGAAAAAATCTAAGTTGGTCAATAAATCTAGAAAAATAAAAAAAACTAAAAAAGTTGTTACCAAAAAGTCTGCAACTAAGAAGCGTTCTAAAAATTCTAGAAAAAAAAATAAGCTAAACAATAAAAAAACAAGAAAGGTAAAAAAGATGAGTACAGAAACAATTAAAGCTGGGAAGTCTCCTTTACTGGATACATCTCACCTTAAAGTTAAATTTCCATTTAAAGAACAATATGGAAATTTTATAGGGGGTAAATTCGTTAAACCAAAATCAGGTAAATATTTTGATAACGTAAGCCCAATTAACAATGAAGTTATATGCTCTGTCCCAAGGTCAGATGCTAAAGATGTTGATGCGGCATTAGATGCTGCACATGCTGCATTTCCTACATGGGGAGTTACTTCAATAACTGAAAGATCAAACATGCTGCTTAAAATAGCAGATGTAATTGAAAAAAATCTAGAACTATTAGCTACTGCTGAGTGTTTAGATAATGGAAAGCCGATAAGAGAATGTATGGCAGCAGATTTACCATTAGTTGTTGATCACTGGAGATATTTTGCTGGAGTAATAAGAGCAGAAGAAGGTTCGGTCGCTGAGATAAGTAATAGTGAATATTCTTATCATATACCTGAACCTCTTGGTGTAGTTGGTCAGATTATACCTTGGAACTTTCCATTGTTAATGGCAACGTGGAAACTTGCACCAGCACTTGCTGCAGGTAACTGTGTAGTTCTAAAACCAGCTGAACAAACACCAGCATCTATCTTACTTTTAATGGAACTTATTGGAGATTTATTGCCTCCAGGAGTTGTTAATGTTGTAAGTGGATTTGGTCTTGAAGCAGGTAAGCCGTTAGCATCATCTAAAAGAATTAGAAAGATTGCTTTTACCGGTGAAACAACAACTGGACGTTTGATTATGCAATATGCATCACAAAACTTAATTCCTATTACTTTAGAATTAGGTGGAAAATCTCCAAATGTTTTTTTTGAAGATGTTATGGATCACGATGATGATTTCTTTGATAAATGTATGGAAGGATTTGCAATGTTTACTCTTAACCAGGGTGAAGTTTGTACTTGTCCTAGTAGAGTATTAGTTCAAGAGTCTATCTATGATAAATTTATGGAAAAAGCTGTTGCCAGAACAAAAGCTGTCAAACAAGGCAATCCTCTGCAAATGGAAACTATGATTGGTGCACAAGCATCTGTAGAACAAATGGAAAAAATAAAATCTTACTTAGATTTAGGTAAGAAAGAAGGTGCCAAAGTTCTATGTGGTGGTAATGTTGCCAAAGTAAATAGTGGCCTAGAAAAAGGCAACTATATTGAGCCAACTATCTTTGAAGGAAATAACTCAATGAGAGTATTCCAAGAAGAAATTTTTGGACCAGTAGTATCGGTTACTAAATTTAAAGATGAAGCTGAGGCATTAGAAATTGCCAATGATACTCTTTATGGTTTAGGCGCTGGTGTGTGGACTAGAAATGGAAACATTGCTTATAGAATGGGAAGAGGTATTCAAGCAGGAAGAGTTTGGACTAACTGTTACCATGCTTATCCAGCACATGCGGCATTTGGCGGATACAAACAATCTGGTATCGGAAGAGAAACACACAAAATGATGCTTAATCACTACAGACAGGTGAAAAATTTACACGTGTCTTACAGTGAAAAAAAATTAGGCTTCTTTTAACAGATATATTATAATGGCTCGTATTAAATTACGGGCCATATAAATATGAAAGTTACAGCAACATCTTCAGCTTTAGAATTAATAGAAGATCTTAAAAAAGATCATGGTAAAGAATTACTTTTTCATCAATCTGGAGGATGCTGCGATGGAAGTGCTCCAATGTGTTATCCGGCTAAAGAATATTTAGTAGGTGAAGACGATATTTTAATTGGAAAAATTGGTGATATTCCTTTTTATATAAGCGAAACTCAGCATGAAGCATGGAAAAATACAGATTTAATTATTGATTGTATTAAAGGCATGGGTGGAATGTTTTCTTTAGACAATGGTACTGGTAGAAGATTTTTAACAAGGTCAGAGGTTTGTATACCTGAAGGCACTAAAATTAATTAGTTATAATTGAATTTCCTTTTAACCATTCACTTTCTTTATTTTTGTAATGTTCTTTTTTCCAGATAGGTGATCTTTTCTTAATTTCTTCAATTATAAATCTTGATAAAATATAAGCCTGATCCCTATGTTTACAAGCAACAGCTATAATAATGCTAATCTCACCTAGTCCAACGTAACCCTTAACGTGTTCAATAAATACAGCTTTATCTATAATTTTTAATTTGTCTTCAGCTTTTTTGTAAATTTCTTCAAAGCTTTTTAATACAAGCTCATCATGACTGTCATAAGTCATTCCTGTTACTTCTTTATCATCATTAATATTTCTTACAGTACCAGTGAAAATAATTGAAGCCCCATAAGAGAATGATTTGATAAAAATTTCCGCTTTAGAAATTGTAATCTTATTTTTTTTGATATCTATAATTTTCGCGTGTAACATTAACCGCCACCAATTGGAGGAATAATTCCAATTTTTTGATCTTTTATTATTTTGTAATTATCATTAATAATATTATTGTCTTCTGAGCAAAAAGCAGAGGATTGAACAATTTTTTTAAATTTTTCATTTCCTTCAAAATTTTTATCTAAATAATTAATTATTTTCATTCTAAAATCTTTAATTTCAATTTTTTCTTTAATATCAAATTCTAAGTGATCTTTATTACTAAAATCTCTACTCGCACCAAATAGTTCAAGTTTAATTTTCATTGTTAAAAATATTATCTAGAAATTTTGGCAGACCATCGGGATTAGTCCATAGCCCACTTTTTCCACCTTCTTTAATCAATAATTTAATATCATTAATTCGAAGATGAGGGTTCACAATCTTACTAAGGTCATAAATAGTAATTAGTGCAGCATTAACTCCCATGATTGCTTCCATTTCGACACCAGTTTTTGCAACAGCTGAAACAACACAAAAAACTTCCAATGAAGCATCTTCTTCATGCATAATAATTTTTGTTGCCGTATGATCAATTGGAAGTGGGTGGCACAAGGGTATTAATTCACTTGTTTTTTTAACTCCTAGAACAGCAGATACTTCAGCTAAAGTAATAGGGTCACCTTTTGGCATTTCTTTACTTTTAATTAGATCAAATACTTCTTTTCCAACATAAATTTTACCAGATGCAAGGGCCCTTCTAAAAGTTTCTTTTTTTGAAGAAACATCAATCATATTAAAAGAATTTTTTTTAAAGATTTCTTTTGCCCAATCTTTTAATTCATTTTGATTAATAACTTTTAAATTTTTCATTTAACCCCCAGTAGTCGATAAATTTTTTGTAAGTCCAGTATTTCCTAGTTCTAAATAATGTGACTCTTTTTTCAGGTGCAATTGTTTTATTATAAGATCTACAAGCTCCTCTTTTTGATCATCACTTTGTAAAAGATGCCTAATACTAATTCCTGTATTTCCAAACAAACATAGCCTCAAATCACCTCTTGAAGTAATTCTTAACCTATTACATGTTTTACAAAAATCTTTAGAGTAGGGAGCTATCAAACCAAACTTACCCTTATATTCTGGTTTAATGAAATTTAATGATGGACCCGCATCTTTCCCATATGTTTGATATATCCAGTTATTTTTTTCTAAATAATCTTTAAATATTTTTGAAGAAACATGATTTTTTTTAAAATAATCTAAATTATCTCCAGTTTGCATTAATTCAATAAATCGAAAATCAATTTTGTTATTTCCTATAAAATTCGCAAATTTTTCAAAATCTTCATACGTATCATTTATACCTTTAAGTAAAACGGCATTAACTTTTATACTTTTAAAATTTAATTGCTGTAAAATTTTTATACCCTCTAAGATTTCTGGAAGTCTATCGTGTCCTGTTAGATTTTTAAAAGTTTCTCTATTTAGGCTATCTATACTTATATTAATTCCATCTAAGCCAGCTTCACTTATTTGCTCAGCAATTTTATCTAAACGATAGCCGTTAGTAGTCATTGTTACTTTTGGAATATTCGAGTTTTGTTTCATATCATTAAGGATATTAAAAAAATCTTTTCTAACTGTTGGTTCACCACCTGTTAGCCTTATTTTACAAACACCAAGTTCCGATAAAGCTTTTGTTAATCTTGATATTTCTTCACCTGACATGAAACTCCTTATATCTCCAGGATTTTTTTTGTATCCTTGAGGTAAACAATAAGTGCATCGATAATTGCACACGTCAGTAATAGATAATCTTATATAGGGAAATTTTCTTCCAAAAGTATCAGTAAGTGTTTTCATCTAATTTTTATTATATTATATTACAATAATAATATATGAGTAAAATTACCAACAATATACAGGTAGAACAATTTAAAAAAGAAGGTGCTGTATTAATTAAAGGTAAATTTGATATCGCATGGATTGAAAAGTTAAAAAAAGGAATAATCAAAGCCAAAAACAATCCTAGCCCAAGATTTGTAAATCATACAAAAGATAAAAATTTACCTGGATATTATGAAGATTTTTGGACTTGGAACTTACATGAAGAATTTAAAGATTTTGTTTTTAATTCGCCAACACCTAAAATCGCTGCTGAACTTTTGGAGGCTGAAAAGGTTAATTTGGTAATGGATAATTGGTTCTTTAGAGAGGCTGGCTCTAAGTCATCGCCACCTTTCCATCACGATATATCTTACTTTGATTTTGAAGGATCCATGTGTGTTTTATGGATTCCACTTGAATCTGTTAAAAAGGAAGAAGGAGTTGCTTGGGTTAAAGGATCTCATTTATGGAATAGATTGTTCTTAAGAACTAGGTTCAATGATGGACACAAAGTTGATGGTGAAGCTGGAATTGTTAATGGAAAAAAATATGAATTAACTCCAAATATATTAGATAACAAAGATGATTATGAATTTTTACAGTGGGATTTAGAAGTTGGTGACTGTATTTATTTTGATATTAGAACACTGCATGGAGGATTAAACACTGTTATTCCAAAAAAAGATGTTCATAGATACACATTGAGAATGGCAAAAGAAAATTCTAAAATTATCTATAGAGGGGATTGGGCGAAAGAAGAAAGAACTATTATGGAAGATAATGGTTATAAAAATGGTGATGATTTATCTGGTAAAATGTTTCCAACTTTATTTAGAACAGATTAACTTCCAACTTATAATAGCTGGAAGTTAGTTTTAATTATTAACCAGCAGGTTTGTAACCAGACATAGCTTTAGCAGCAAGTTCAGCAGCTTTGTTCATGTCCATTTCTTCAAGAATAACCATATTCTCTACTGTTCCACTAGCTTCCACAGCTAATTTTACACCAGCAAAATTTTCAAATGGTACGTCTCCTGAAGTGACAGCAATGAAATCATAAGTACCTCTCGTAATAGAAAAAGATTCAAATGTTCCACCTACAGCTTCAGTTAATGCTTTTACTGCTGTTGATCTATCTTGTTTAGGATCTTTCATGAAACCTTGGAAAGCCTTTGCTGTATAATTGCCCATCACATAATATTTAGTCATTGTTTTCTCCTTTATTAATTTGAAAGATTAAAACATATTTGCTAAAAAATTGTATAATTATTATTTAAAATCAACTTAAGGTTTAGCAAATTATGTACGAAAAATTTGGACAATTTATTGATGGCAATTGGTCGCCCTCTTCTACCAAGGAAACTTATGAAGTTATTAATCCCGCAACAGAAGAAGTTTTAGGTCATGCCTCAAAAGCTACACCTGGTGATGTTGAGCGTGCATTAAAGTCTGCTGAAAAAGGACTACAAGTTTGGAAAAAAACTCCACCATGGCAAAGAGCATATACCTTAAGAAAAATTGCTGATAAAATGAGAGAGAAGCAAGATGTACTTGCCAAATGGATGACTCTAGAAGTAGGAAAACCTTTAGCTGAAGGAAAAGGAGAAGTAGCTGGTGCTGCAGATATTTTTGAATGGAATTCAGAAGAAACAAAAAGAATTTATGGGCAAACAGTTGAAAGTAGATTTGAAGATACAAGAGTTCATGTTTATTACCAACCAGTTGGAGTTGTAGCTGGACTATCACCTTGGAATTTCCCCTTAGTTCTATCAGCAAGAAAAATTTCTACTGCATTAGCAGCAGGATGTTCTGTTATTATTAAACCAGATGTAATTACACCAGGTGTTGTAATGGAAATGGTTGATATCTGTAGAGAATGTGGGGTGCCAGCAGGTGTAGTAAACTTGTTATCTGGTGATCCACCAACTATAGCATCACAATTAATTGACTCAGATATAGTAAAAAAGATTTCAATAACAGGATCTTCAAGAGTTGGAAAATTAATATTAAAGCAAGCTGCTGATAAAGTTCAAAGAGTAACAATGGAACTGTCGGGTCATTCACCATTTATCATTTTTGATGATGCGGATATTAAAAAAGCAGCCGATATGGCAATAGCTGCCAAATTTAGAAATAATGGACAAGTCTGCATATCTCCTAATAGATTTTATATTCAAGAGTCTAAAAAAGACGAGTTTGTAAACTTATTTATAGAAAAAACTAAAAAATTAAAAATTGGTAATGGGATGGACCCAGATACACAATTAGGCCCTTTAACAACTAAAAAAAGATTAGATGAGATTGAAGAGTTAGTTGAAAAAACTAAACAAGAAGGTGCTAAAGTTCTGTTAGGTGGAAAAAGGCCAGCTGGTTTTAACAAAGGGTTTTTTTATGAGCCAACAATATTTGATAATGTAAAAGATGATTATACTATTATGAAACAAGAACCATTTGGGCCATTAGTACCAATGTTATCTTTTAAATCATTTGATGAAGTGATTGAAAGAGCAAATAATCATGAATTAGGATTATGTAGTTATGTTTGTACTAATTCAATGGAAACTGCTCACTTGGCGTCAGAACAATTAGAAACTGGGTCTGTTGCTGTTAATACAGGAGTTGTTGCAATTGCAGAAGCACCATTTGGTGGAATTAAACAGAGTGGATATGGAAGAGAAGGTGGATCAATGGCAATTAAAGATTACCTTAACGTTAAATATACTCACATGGGTATTAAAGGTTAATTGAGTGAAGTTATTACGATTGGGAAAAGTTGGTCAAGAAATTCCAGCAGCTTTAGATAAAAAAGGAAAATACAGAAATCTTTCTCCATATTTAAAAGATTTAGATCCTGAAACAATTAATTTCGATAACCTTAACAAATTAAAAAAAATCGATTTAGAAAGTTTAGAAGAAATAGATCAAAATAGTCGAATTGGGTCTTGCATTAGTAAACCAGGTAACTTTTTTGCAATAGGATTAAATTATACAGAACATGCAAAAGAAACAGGAGCAGAGTTACCAATAAATCCAGTGTTATTCAATAAGTCTGTTCATTCAATAATTGGACCAAATGATAAAGTAATAATACCAAAGGGCTCAGAAAAATTAGACCATGAAGTTGAAATTGCATTTATAATTGGAAAAAAGGCAAAAAGAGTTGAAGAAAAAGATGCACAAGATCATATTTTTGGGTATTGCATTTGCAATGACATTAGCGAACGTGAATGGCAGAAAGAAAAAGGTGGTCAGTGGGTTAAAGGTAAATCTGGCGATACATTTGGTCCACTAGGACCTTTTTTGGTAACTAAAGATGAAATTGAAGATATTAAAAATATAAATTTGTCTTTAGATGTTAATGGTAATAGGCATCAAACTGGGAATACAAATCAAATGATTTTTAACTTTAATTTTCTAATAGCACATATAAGTAGCTTCATAACATTAATGCCTGGAGATATCGTTACTACTGGCACACCCCCAGGAGTAGGACTCGGAATGAATCCTCCAGTGTTTCTTAAAAATGGAGATATAATGAAATTATCTGTAGACAATTTAGGTACACAAAATATTGAGGTAATAGCTGAGTAGTATTATATGATTGAATTTTTTATAGCTTTTGTTGCTGGATTAATTAGTTTTTTATCACCTTGTGTTTTACCATTGATACCAGGTTATATTTCTTTTATTTCGGGAGCATCATTAAATGAATTACTTGCAAAGAAAAAAATAGACTTACTTCCTTTGATATTATTTTCATTAGGGTTTTCTTTTGTTTTTATTATTTTTGGTGCAGCAGCATCTTTCTTAGGCCAAATTCTTTTGCAAAATTCACAAACCTTAAGAATAATTGCAGGTTTAATTATAATTATATTTTCATTACAATTACTTGGTATTCTAAACATTAGTTTCTTAAATTTTGAAAAAAAAATTTATACCAAAAAAAATAACAATATTTGGTTTTCTTTTGTAGTTGGAATGGCTTTCGGATTTGGATGGACTCCATGCATAGGACCAATACTTGGATCAA
>JAOIYV010000059.1 GCA_028226735.1 Candidatus Pelagibacter sp. | reverse complement strand
TTCTCCTGATAGGTAATTATACCCAAGTATAGATGCATATTTCTTAGACTCTTCAACTAGGCCTATCTTATAATAAATCTCCGTCAATCTCAAAAGAGCTTCTTCTACATAAATTGTTGTATCATAATCGTTGATAATCTTTTTTAATCTATTTATTGCTGGAATCCACTTTTCTTTCTTTATGTAATGTTTTGCAATATACATCTCCTTTGAAGACAAAACATTATTTATTAAATCTATTTTAAACTGAGCGTCTAAAGCAAAATCTGAATTTGGGTATTTTTTTTTTATTGTCTCAAATCTTTTTTTTGCCTCCATTAGGGGTTCTAAATCTTTTTTTTCGTCAACTATTTTTTCATAATAGCAAATTGCTATAAGGTATTCGGCATAGCTTATATTTGTACTATTTGGATAAGTTTTTATAAATTGCTCCAATGTATAAATTGCATCACCAAAATAATTTTTAGCATAATAAGAGTAGCCAGCCATAATTGCTGATCTCTCTGCCCATATAGATTGTGGAAATAATAATTCTGCTTCATTGAATTTTTTTGCTGCGAAAATTGAATCTCCACCTTCAAGTGCTTCTAAACCCTCATTATAAGCATTTATCATTTGTGCTTCAATATCCTGTTCTGTGATAATTGAGATTTCTTTGTCTGATTTATTACAAGCTACAATGAAGATAAAAAATATTATTATAATCTTAGAATATTTTAACATAGTTTTTTTTATCAGATTATGAAAAAAAAACTAAACTTTTATGCAATTGATTTTAAATGAGCTTTATTAATTAGCGTATGAGGGACTATTTTTTCTTTAATTTCTATAATTGAAAAATTTTCGGTATTTTCAAAAACTTTTCTAAGTAGCTGATTTGTAAGCTTGTGACCACCTTGAGAGCAAGTAATTTTAGCAATTATTTTATATCCTGATAAATAAAGATCTCCCATGCAGTCTAAAATTTTATGATTTACAAATTCTTTTTCATTTCTAAGACCACTAGAGTTTAAAATTTTATCATTTTTTACGACAACTGCATTTTCTAAGTTTCCACCTTTTGCTAACCCCATTTCTTTTAATTTTTTCACGTCTTCAAAGAGACAAAAGGTTCTAGAGTTATAGATGTCTGTTAAATCAGAATCAAAAACATTAATTGAATTTCTCTGGGTTCCTATTAAATCATTTTTATACTTAAGCTCAAAGTCTATATCTAAACTAACTTTACTAGGCTCAATAGAAATTGATTTTTTATCATCAACAAAATTAATTTTTTTTTCTATTTTAATAACTTTAATTGAATTTTCGCTTTTTTTAATTCCAACATTTTTTATAGCTTCAACAAATAATTTTGCTGATCCATCTAAAATCGGAATTTCTTGATTATCAATTTCAATTACAGCATTATCAATTCCCATTCCATATAATGCACCCATTAAGTGCTCAATTGTTGAAATGCTTATTCCGTATTCGTTTGAAATAGTAGTACAGAAAATTGCACTACTAACATTAAAGACATTTGGAATTATAACATTATTATTTCTAATATCAGTTCTTTTAAATATTATACCAGTATTTGGTTCTGCAGGCTTAATAGTCAGATTTGCATTTAACCCAGTATGTAGACCAACACCTTTAAAAGTTAATTCTTTGTTTATTGTTTTTTGATTTAAAACTGACATGGGAACTTATAAAAGTTTCAGTAAAATTAAGGAAAACAAGAAATGTTACAGTAAAATACTATTTTATTTAAAGAAGTGAAAAAGTTTTTCAAAAAAACCCTGTTTTATTTGTTTTTTTGGGATTGTTACAACCTCCTGTTTATTTGCTCCTCTATTAATTTTTAATGCAGATTGAAATATGTCTTCTGTAGTTTCTTCCAATAAATCAATATCATTTGAAAAGGTAATTTTTTCCTTAAATCTATTATCTAATATTCTTGACCCCTCACCCATTAAAACCATTTTGTAATGATTAACAGTTTTTAAACCTAAATTTAATTTGATAGATTTAATGCTTAATTCTAATATTTCCTCGACTCTTGCAAACATTATCTGTTGTAGCAATTCAGAAGAAAAGTTTTGTTCATTCAATAAACTCTCATTTTTATCGAAAAGTTTTTTGAATTCTTCTGCTTTTTGTAAATCTACTCTCAAAACTTTAGAAATATCTTTTGTAATATGATTTCCACCAATTGGTAAAACATTTAAAAAAATAATTTCATTTGTACTAAAACA
>JAOIYV010000058.1 GCA_028226735.1 Candidatus Pelagibacter sp. | reverse complement strand
CCTCTCCTACGGGACTAAAAACATTTTTTGATTTATCAAAAATTAATCTAGCTAAAACATTTTGGAAAGAATTAAAGGCTTGAAAAATTTATCTGATCAACAAAAAGGGTCTTTAATGGCTTTTATTGCCGTAATGTTTATTACACCCGACTCTTTATTTATTAGACTTTCAAATGTTGATACTTGGGGGTTAGTTTTTTATAGAGGTATTATTCCATTTTTTACTGTCCTTTTAGGCATGTTGTTAATTTACAAACTTAACTTTTTTAAAATGCTTTTTTCGAGTGGCTATCATGGTTTGCTTTATATTGGAACATTTTCACTAACTAACATTACTTTTGTTGTTTCAATTCAGAATACAAATGTTGCAAATACTCTTGTAATGATTGCTATGGCACCCATGCTCTCAGCAATTTTAGGTGGAATTTTTCTTAAAGAGTTACCAGATAGAAAAACTTGGATTGCAATATTTATTACTTTTTTAGCAGCTGTTTATATTTTTTATGATTCTTTACAATTGGGTAATTTTTTTGGAGATATTTTAGGTTTAATAACAGCTCTAGGTTTGGCTATTGGTGCAGTAACTATTAGATCTGCTAAAGAAAAAAATTTAGTTCCTGCTGCTGTGGTTGGAAAATTATTTGTAGCTTTATTTGCATTATTATTTATTGAGAGTTTTACTCTAGCAAATAATGACCTAATAGTTGTTCCCCTTATGTGTATCATGTGTGTTGCCATACCCTTTGTGTTAGTAACAATAGCACCTAGATTTATACCTGCGGCCGAAGTTAATTTATTCTTCTTATTAGAGACTATAATTGGCCCTATTTGGGTTTGGTTAATTATCAAAGAACAACCAAGTCTTGAAACAATTCAGGGTGGTGCTGTAATCATAACTACCATCGCTATTCACTCCTTTATTAAACTAAAAAATTCATAGATCTGTCACAATAAAGACTTGATTTACAAGTACATCGCAAATAAGTACGGTCAATTTTTATGAATAAAGTTTTAAAAAATTCTTGGGCATTATTTTTGGGTATGGGCTTCTTGATGATGGCCTACGGTTTTCAAGGTTCTTTGCTTGGGGTAAGAGCAGTTCAAGAAGAATTTAGTCTAACTTCTACAGGCTTTATGATGTCTGGATATTTTGTTGGATATTTTATTGGTGCATCAACAATCCCAGGTCTAATATCAAGAGTTGGACACATTAGGGTTTTTGCAGCTTTTGCATCTTTAGCATCATTAGTCATTCTTGTTCATTCTGTTTTTATTAATCCATTTGTTTGGTTTTTTTTAAGAGTTTTGACAGGAATAAGTATGGTTTGTATTTATACTGTAGCCGAAAGCTGGTTAAATGATAGATCAAGTAACAAGAATAGAGGAAGTGTTCTGTCTATTTATATGGTCATTCTATACGGAACAATGGGTATTGGAATGTTTTTACTAAATTTTAGTAGTCCAAAAAACTTTCAACCTTTTATTCTTGTTTCAGTTATTACTTCGGTTGCTCTTATTCCAATCCTATTAACAAAAAAAAAACCTCCTACATTTAAAAAGATTAAAGCAATGACTCTTAAGGAAGTTTATATTGCATCTCCTTTTGGAATGGTAAGTTCTCTTTTTTATGGGACAATACAGTCAGCATTATTTACATTATTAGCTGTTTATGCTGCTTCAATGAATTTTTCTATATTTGAAATATCACTCGTAACTTTTATGCTAGCAGTCTCTGGTGCTATTTCACAATTTCCTATTGGAAAACTGTCTGATATTTATGATAGAAGAAAAGTAATTGTTTTTTCAACTTTTGGTGCTTCTTTATTTGCACTCCTAACAATGTTGGTTTCAAGACAAATATATCTTCCAGGCGATCTAGCTACAAGCAAAACATGGTTTTATATTTTTTTAATTCTTTTTTCTTTTTGTAGCCTACCAATGTTTTCTTTAATACTTGCTCATACAAATGATTATATTCCAAAAGAAAAATTTGTTTCTGCTGGTGCTGGTTTGCAATTTACTTTTGGTTTAGGCGCTATGAGTGGTCCTTTTCTGTGTTCAATTTTTATGAATATAGTCGGTTCAAATGGATTTTTTGTATTTCTATTTTTCTTTCATGCTATAATTGGGTTATTTGGAATTTATAGAATGAAAGTGAGACAAACTGTCGATAATCCAGACTCTCAATTCGTAGCAATGCCTCAAACTATAACTCCTGCTGGGATTGAATTAAATCCAACAACTGAACCTATAGAA
>JAOIYV010000057.1 GCA_028226735.1 Candidatus Pelagibacter sp. | reverse complement strand
TATTAGACTTATAATTAAAATTTTAAAATGATAAACTCGGAATATTTAAATAATCTCAATAAAGCTCAAAAAGAAGCTGTTTTATATACTGATGGACCCCTACTTATAGTTGCTGGTGCCGGTTCTGGTAAAACTAAGGTTCTCACATCAAGAATTGCCCATATCATTAAAGAAAAAAAAGCATATCCCAACCAAATTTTATCGGTAACTTTTACGAATAAAGCTGCAAAAGAAATGCAAAGTAGGGTAAGCAATATACTTAACTCAGAAGCAATTGGGTTGTCATGGCTAGGTACTTTTCATTCTATATGTGCAAAACTTTTAAGAAAACATGCTGGTGCAGTTGGATTAAACTCCAATTTTACAATTATAGATACGGACGATCAAGTCAGATTAGTTAAAAATATATGTAAAGCGGAAAACATAGATATTAAAAAACTTGCTCCAAAATATATTCTATCAATTATTGATAGATGGAAAAATAAAGGTTTTTACCCCAATGAAGTAATAATTAACAAAAAAGATATATATGAAAAAACTATTCTTCCTCTTTACAAAATTTATCAACAAAAACTATTAGATTTAAATGTTTGTGATTTTGGAGATTTGATTTTACATGCAGTTAAAATTTTAGAAAAAAATTCAGATATAAGAGAAATTTATTCTAATAACTTTAAATACATATTAGTGGACGAATATCAAGATACAAATTACATACAAAGTAGATGGCTATATCTTTTATCTGAAAAACATAAAAATATATGTTGTGTAGGTGATGATGATCAATCTATTTATAGTTGGCGTGGTGCAGAAATTAAAAATTTCTTAGAATTTGATCAAGTTTATAAAAATTCAAAAATAATAAGACTAGAAGAAAATTATAGATCTTCACAAAATATTCTTTCAGTTGCTTCAAATCTTATTGCTAATAATCAAAATAGAGTTGGAAAAACTTTAAAAACCACAATGGAAAAAGGAGACCTAGTAAAACTTAACTGCTACAAAAATGGTAAAGATGAGGCTATAGGTGTTTCGGATGAAATTGAAAAGAATCTAAAAAAAAAATATTCCTTCAATAATATAGCTATTTTAGTTAGGGCAATATTTCAAACTAGAGAATTTGAAGAACGTTTTTTAAAAATTGGACTACCTTATAGAATCTTAGGTGGAACAAAGTTTTATGAAAGAGCTGAAATTAAAGATTGTGTTGCTTACTTAAGACTAATTCATCAACCTAAAGATGATTTAGCTTTTGATAGAATAATAAATAATCCAAAAAGATCAATTGGAGAAAATACTATAAAGATTATACATGAATACTCTAAAAAAAATTCTCTAAGTTTAGAAATAGCTTCAAAAAAAATGATTGAACTAAATTTAATAAAACCAAAAACTAAGTTGGGCCTCAATTCATTCATTTATTTAATGGAAAAATGGAGAAATGATCTAAATATTAAAAAAATAAACCATATTAAATTATTACAGCTAGTTTTGGATGAATCCGGTTACTCTGCAATGCTTAAAAATAAAAAAGATGTTGATAATGAAAATAGACTAGAAAATATTAAAGAACTATTAAGTGCAATGAAAGAATTTGACAGTATAGAAAGTTTCTTAGAACATGTGGCCTTGGCAACCTCAATCGATCAAGACTGGGATGGAGAAAAAGTAAACATGATGACAATGCATGGTTCAAAAGGTCTTGAATTCGATGTAGTTTTCCTACCTGGGTGGGAAGAAGGTCTTTTTCCACATCAAAAATCTATAGAAGAAAAAGGCCAAAGTGGTTTGGAAGAGGAAAGAAGATTGGCATATGTGGGGATAACAAGGGCTAAAAAAAAAGCTCTAATATCGTTCTCAATGAATAGATTTTATCAGGGAGATTGGATTGATAGTATGTCTTCAAGATTCATTGAAGAATTACCAGAACAATTCTTAGAAAAAAATTCATTTTTTGATGAAACAAAGGAAGATGAGGATGATTTTGAATTTAATCAAGATTTTGAAGTAGAAGAAGAGAATAGAAGCCCTGGGTGGATTAGATATCAAAAAAGAATAAAATGATAAATAAAAGAATAAAAATTTTAAGAAAAAAACTTAATCAATTAAATATTGATGGTTATATAGTCCCAAAAAATGACGAATTCTTTTCAGAATATGATGCTTATAATAGATTAGAAAATATATCTGATTTTAGAGGCTCTGCTGGGCTTGGTATTGTTTTAAAAAAAAATAACTATCTTTTTGTTGATGGTAGATACACTATACAAGCTCAAAAAGAATCTGGTAAAAATTTTAAAATAGTTGAGATCCATAAAAAACAACCAAGCACAATAATTAAAAATTGTAAATTAGG
>JAOIYV010000056.1 GCA_028226735.1 Candidatus Pelagibacter sp. | reverse complement strand
AGTTTAATAATTTCGTTATTAGTTGATTTTAATTCAAAGCTTTGAGCAGTTTGACCAAAATCACATATTGGAGTTTTAATTGCCATGATATAATAATATATAAGATATGTTTTATGATTTGGAAGATAAAAAAGTAAAAAACTCAGGTGAAAACTGGGTAGCCCCTAGTGCAACCATAATAGGTGATGTTACTTTAGAAAAAAATTCAAGTGTTTGGTTCAATGCAGTTTTACGTGGTGATATTGAAAATATCTACATAGGTGAGGGATCAAATGTTCAAGATGGAAGTGTTTTGCATACAGATCCAGGTTGTCCTTTAAAAATTGGAAAAGATGTAACTGTAGGACATCTAGTTATGCTTCACGGATGTACGATAGGGGATAATAGCTTAATTGGCATAGGGGCAGTAATTCTTAATAAAGCAAAAATAGGTAAAAATTGTATCATTGGTGCAAAAGCTCTTATTACTGAAAATAAAGAGATACCAGATAACTCATTGGTAGTTGGTTCTCCAGGAAAAATTGTTAGAGAAGTAACAGAGGAAGAAAAAAAAGCAGTTTGGGAAAATACTAAGCATTATCAAGATAATTGGAAAAAATATTCTAAATCAATTTTTTAAAATAGGATCTTAAGGAACTAACCAAGCATTTTTGTTATTTTCTAAATCAAATCTTGCTCTTCGATGACCTTTTGCAGCAAGATAAAGCCACTCAACAGATTTGATTTTACATTGAATAACAGTAAAATTTTTATAACCCTCTTCACTTTGATCCATTGAATAATCAAAATCTTCTAATTTTGAAATCATTCCAGATGTTGGATTGACTGAAGAAGTCCCTGGTGGACTATCAGTTAAATAGCAGCGTCTACTAATATGCTGAGTTTTTTTCCAAGATTCTTTGGTTGTAGAATTTTGATTATTAACAGTACAATTCACTTTAACTCTTAGTTGGATTTTTTCTTCTTTGTCATAAAAAAGTAATGAAGCTTTGTTATTTTTTTTTATAACTTCTACTTTTGGTGATCTAAAATCAGTATGAAATTGTAATAAATTATTATCTCTATCGGACTTACGTAAAACAACTATTCGTCCATCAATTTCATCTTGATGTGTACACATAAAAACAGGTATTCTAAATGGTGAAGCTCTGTTAGTCACAGCATTATCCAGCATGGACCAATACTTATTTTGAATTTCTGCTAAATCT
The DNA here is from genome assembly GCA_028226735.1 of Candidatus Pelagibacter sp. The sequence continues at coordinate 1,148 of JAOIYV010000056.1, read as the reverse complement.
TCGTAGTACGCTGGTTGCATACTTTGCTACTTTCTAAATCTTTTAATTAAGCTTGATGTATCCCAACGTTTACCACCCATATTTTGAACTTCACCATAATATTTATCAACTAGTTCAGTTACAGGTAATAGTGAACCATTATTTTTAGCTTCATCCATAGCAATTTTTAAATCTTTTCTCATCCAATCCACTGCAAAACCAAAATCAAACTTATCATCAATCATCGTTTTATATCTATTTTCCATTTGCCAAGATTGAGCGGCACCTTTTGAAATAACTTCAATAACATCTTTCATGTTTAATCCAGCTTTCATTCCAAAGTTTATCGCTTCAGACAAACCTTGAACTAAACCTGCAATACATATTTGGTTAACCATTTTAGCAAGCTGTCCACTTCCAGCGCTACCAAGCAGTTTCATTTTTTGCTATAGCAATCTATTTTATCTTTAGCTTTATCAAGGTCAGCTTCATCTCCACCAATCATAACTGTTAGTGCTCCATTTTCTGCACCTGCTTGACCACCTGATACAGGTGCATCTAAAGAACCAAAACCATTTTTTTTTGAATACTCAAAAATTTCTCTTGCAATAGTCGCTGAAGCTGTTGTGTTATCTATATAGATAGCACCTTTTTTAATTGTTTTAAAAATTCCATTATTTCCGAAAGTTACCTCTCTAAGATCATTATCATTTCCCACACATGTAAATATAAAGTCCGCACCATCAGCTGCTTTTGCAGGAGTGTCTGCTTTTGATCCTTTATATTCTGTTAACCATTTATCAGCTTTTGAAGCAGTTCGATTATAAACAGTTACATTGTGACCAGCTTTTGATATATAACCAGCCATTGGATAACCCATGACACCAAGACCTATGAAAGCAACATTACAAGTCATAATTTATATTTCCTATGTTTAACGGTTTGAATTTTAAAGTAATTTTATTTGGTTTTATTTTTACATTTTTTTCTAGTTTTGGACAGAGTTTTTTTCTTGGCTTGTTTAACCCAAGCATAAGAGAAGCTCTTTCTATAACCCATGGTCAATTTGGCTCAATTTATGCATCCGCAACATTATTAAGTAGCTTTATTTTAGTCTGGTTAGGTAAAAAAATAGATGATATGGATATTTTGAAATTTGCATCTTACGT
>JAOIYV010000055.1 GCA_028226735.1 Candidatus Pelagibacter sp. | reverse complement strand
AATTAAAACAAATAGTCTCTCTAAAATATCTATTCTTACAAAATGGTTATCAAAATTTTCAAAACCACATAGAAGCATAAAATTTTTATTTTTTATTGTTCTATCATCTAAAAAATTTAAGCCAAATGTTGGTGGTGTTAAGTTAAAATATTTTTGATGAAAATTTTTCCATAGCAATATTCTTAAAGAAACAGCTTCAGGTTTTAAAAGTTTAAATAAAAAAACGTGATATCTGCCAAATTTAACACCAAGGTCTCTCAAAATTTTTCTTTCATCTTGACCTAGATTTTTTAGATATTCAGAAACTTTCTCCCTTTTAATAACACCATTATTCTCATATAATTGGTATGCTAAAGCTTTAACAGAAGAGTTGCTTTCTTTTAGATTTTTTAAATCTATCAAGCTTTTTAAAACAAGATTTATTTTTTCTTTAATCCATTTTTCAATAAAGTCAGTTAATTTTTGTTTGTCATTATTTTCTAAAATATCATCTACTATTAAAAAGAAATCTGGATTTAAATAATCTTTGCCCGCTTCTAGTTTGGCAATAGAAAAATTTTTCCAATAAATTTTAAAATCATCCTTTATTTCTATTAAACCAGTATCAATAATTGATTGAATTCTTTTTTGCAGTTCGGGGCCTACAGTTTGCCTTGCTGCTTTCTTTAATGATTTGATATCAGTTTCAAGTGCTCCAGCTTTTAAGTCCATTTCAAACTTTAACCCTTTTAAATTGCCAATAAACTGTTTGTCTATTATTACTTTATCGTCTTCCATAATTTCAGTTTTAAATTCCATATCTTGTTTTAATCCCCTTGCAAGAACACTAGCTCTTTTATCAATAAATGTTTTAGTGAGCTCTTCATGTAATCTGTCTGATAATCTATCCTCTAATAATTTTGTTTTTTCAATCCAATAACTTTGATTTTCTACCCAATTAATTTTATTTGAAACATATGACCAAGTTCTAACATTTGCAATTCTATTTGATAAAGAATCAACATTTCCATCTAATTTATCTAATTTCATTAACTGTAATCTCATATAATCATCAGTAATTTTACCTTCTTTTCCATTTAAAAAGCTAAAAACTTTACTTACAACTTCTAGATGGTTGCCATAAGTTTTTTTTACGAAATCAGGAATTTGACAACACTCCCAAAGTAATTCTAATGTTTGATTGTTATTTTCAATATTATTTTTTTTCAAGTCTTTTAAAAAATACTTTAAAACCTTCTCATCTTCACATTCATGAATTTTTCGTAACCATTCTTTGTTAGGTTTTACATCAAGTGATTTAATTAAACTTAGAGCATTACTAAAATTTAAATTAGAATTTCTCCAAAATAGCATTTTTATTTCTTCAAATTTATGATTTTCTAACAAGTCAACATCTTCAGCATTTACTTCTTTACAGTCTCCAGTTATTCCAAAATTTCCATCATTTAAATATCTGCCAGCTCTTCCAGCAATTTGTCCAATTTCAGATAGGCTCAGCCTTCTTAGTTTTTTCCCATCAAATTTTTTTAAATTTGAAAAAAAAACATTTTCTAAATCCATATTTATTCCCATTCCTATTGCGTCTGTTGCTACAAGAAAATCAACATCACCTGATTGGTATAACTCTACTTGTGCATTTCTTGTCTTTGGACTTAAAGAGCCCATAACTATCGCTGCACCACCTTTTTGTCTTCTTACTAATTCAGCAATTGCATACACTTCCTCAGTTGAAAATGCGATTATTGCTGTTTTTCTATTTATTCTTGAAATTTTTTTATGCCCAACATATGAAAGCTTAGAAAGTCTATCTTTGTTTATAAATTCAGTGTCTTCACCTAGTTTATTGATTATACTTTTTATAGTGCTTGATCCCATAAACATTGTTAATTTTTCTCCTCGAAGATTTAATAGTCTATCAGTAAAAATATGACCTCTTTCATGATCTGCACACATTTGTATTTCATCTACCCCAACAAATTCTAATTGTTTATTAATTGGCATCGACTCTACTGTACAAAGAAAGTATTTTGCATTTGTAGGAATTATTTTTTCTTCACCTGTGATTAAAGCAACTTTATCAGAACTTATTTTTTTAATAATTTTATCATAAACTTCTCGAGCTAGTAGTCTTAAGGGAAAACCTATCATGCCTGTATCAAATGAAAGCATGGTTTCAATCGCAAGAAAAGTTTTTCCAGTATTAGTAGGACCAAGAACAGCTGTAATTTTATTTTTAGACATTTCTATTTATGGTACCTTTAATTTTTCTTCCACCACATATTGTTACTCTTAAAGAACAAAAATAGGTTAAAACATGACCGAATCGCAGAGTCAAAAGTTCTTATTTTCGTTAATATT
>JAOIYV010000054.1 GCA_028226735.1 Candidatus Pelagibacter sp. | reverse complement strand
TCACCAGATGGAACATTTAGAAACCCAGAAGGATCGCCTATAAGATCTAAAGATGTTAAGTTTTCTTACAGACAATTTTCTAAAGAAAAGAAAAAAAATAGATTTAACAGTTCCAAAATATCACATTGTTGATAGAGAAACGGTATTATCAGATTTAGATAAACATATAAATGAAGATTATATTGCCTGGATTGGTCACGCAACATTCTTAATAAAATTAGGCAATACTACAATTATCACGGACCCTGTTTTCTCAAAAAATGCTGGCCCTCTGATTTTTGGCCCTGATAGATTTACTGAGCCCGCTTTAAACTTAGATGAAATTCCAAAAACTGATTTATTTTTATTAACACATAACCATTACGATCATTTAGATAAAAGCACTATTAGAAGATTTCCATTTAAAGATGCTAAAGTTTTATTGCCTCTTAAACTTGGAAAATACTTTAAGCCTAGATTTAAAGACATAAATGAAATGGATTGGTATGATGAAATTAAAATTAATGATGACTTAAAAGTAACTTTTTTACCAGCAGTTCATTGGTCAAAAAGAAGTTTAACAGATACAAATAAAACTTTGTGGGGAAATTTTTTAATTGAATATAAGGGAAAAAAAATACTTTTTGCCTGTGATACTGGTTATGGAAATATTTATAAAGATTTAGGAAAAAAATATGGCCCAATAGATATAACCATAATCAACATAGGAGCTTATGATTTTAAACCAATGTTTGATAAATCTATCTATCATACAACTCCTGAAGAAGCATTAAATGTGGCTCAAGATTTAAAAAGTAAAAAAGTTATTGGAATGCACTGGGGAACTTTTGTATTATCTTTAGAGCCAATAATGGAACCACCTAAGAGATTTAAAGATAGTGCTAAAAATTTTGGTTTTGAAAAAGACGATGCAATTATATTTAAAGTTGGTGAATTTAAAAAAATAAACGATCTTTTAAAATAAATGCTAGAATCTATAGAGGGTAATTTTGACAATCCTGAAGTTCATGAATTATTAGTTAAGCATTTTATTGAATTAAGATCTGTTTCACCGAAAGGTAGTGCTCATGTTTTAGATATTACAGGTCTTAAAGACCCAACTATTAAATTTTGGAGTTTATGGGAAAAATATCAATTAATGGGAGCGGGGGCTTTAAAATTTTTAGATAAAGAGCATGGAGAATTTAAATCTATAAGAGTAAATGACAAATTTAGAAATAAAAAAAATGGAATTAAGATTATTGACCATTTAATTAATGAGGCACAAAAATTGAATGTTAAAAAACTAAGTCTCGAAACAGGAGCTGGAGAATTTTTCTTGCCTGCTAGAAAGTTATTTATTAGCAGTGGCTTTAAAGTTTGTGAACCTTTTTCACATTATAAAGATGACGATAATTCAGTATATATGAGCTTATTAATAGGCAACTAATCATAATTTTATTCCATTAAATAGTTTAATTTAGTTGACAAAACCTCAATAAATCTAAACAAAGTCGAATTACTTAATTATAAGTAATAAAAGTAACATAACAAAAAGTAAGAAGATAAATATGAGTCTACAAGGAAAAGTAAAATGGTTCAATCCAACTAAAGGTTTTGGTTTTATTGAAAGAGAAGATAAAGAAAAAGATGTATTCGTTCACGTTTCAGCAGTAAGAGATGCTGGTATGAATGGTTTAGATGAGGGTCAAGCTTTGACTTTCGATGTTGAAGATGGTCCAAAAGGTCCTTCTGCAGTAAATTTAAAAACTGCATAATTTTCACACTTTCTATTGGCTGCGATTTTTAATTAAAATAATTTTTTAAGCTAAATTTCTCAGCCAATACCAATTCAGATTATACTAAAAAAATTACTTACACATTCATTAGTAAAAATATTTGTCATAAAAATATTTAATTATTTTTCAATTTTTCTAGAGTTCTGGTTATAAATCTTGGTGTTAATGTTTTAACAGGGTTTACAGACGTTTTTAAATCATTTGGAGGACCTTTAATCTTGAAGCTAACACCAAAAACACCTTCTCCTGATTTTTTACCAACTAATAAATTTCCTATTAATGGAATTGAAGCTATGGTTTTGTTTATTGTAGTTGCAGGCACTAAAGTACCTCTTAAACTAATTAATTTTTTTGTTTCAATATATCCATCCATTAAAATTGATACAGCTGGGCCAATAGAATATAATTCTTCAATCCTTAATAATCCTTTTTTACTTGAAAATTTCATTTCGAAATCTGTAAAGCGTATACCCTCTCCAGTCATAAGATCAGCAATTCCCTGAAGTGATGCAAGACTTAATAGTTTTGCAAAAACAGGAACCTCCCTGACTTTAAAATTATTAATTGTTAAAAGTGAATTAGAAATGCCATCTTTTTTAATTGAATAAAAATCCATAACACCT
>JAOIYV010000053.1 GCA_028226735.1 Candidatus Pelagibacter sp. | reverse complement strand
ATAACTCCTAATAATATAAATAAGCCAAATGATCTTACCATTTTAAAATCTACTGCGTCATATTCCATATGAGTCTTGGTAGAAATTATTGATGTTGGAATTATTATAGCTAAAGAAGTTCCTACAGATAAGTGCATTCTAGTTGCTAGCTCAAAATCCAAGATCGTAAAAGCATAGTACAAAGCTGGAACCATTATAATGCCACCCCCTACTCCAAGTAAACCAGCCATAAAACCTGCTACTGCAGCTGCAATACCCAGAACTACTAATAAATTAATTATTTCACTAATGTTTAAATTTTCCATTAAATATTAGCTTGGATTGCTTTTTCATTATTTTGTACAATAGTCATAATATATTTTGCTTTCTGAAAATCTGAGTCTCTTGCCATCATATTATCACTTAAATATCTTTTCCAATCTTTTGAACCTATTTGACCATGATATAATCCAACTGTATGTCTCATAATATGGTTAACCTTTGTGCCAAGTTTAACTTCTTTTTCTAAGTACTCTAGGAGTTTTTCAGCAACTTCCTCTCTTGTTGGTTGTTCTTTTGTTTTAAAAATTTTTTTTTCAATTTCAACTAATGAATAAGGATTTTGATAAATAGACCTACCAATCATTATACCATCACATATAGTTAGGTGATTTTTAATCTCATCAATTTTTGAAATACCCCCGTTAATAATAATTTCTAAATCTGGATTTTCTTCTTTGACTTTATAAACCATTCCATAGTTCAGTTTTGGAATATTCAAATTTTGTTTAGGAGACATACCAGTTAAAATAGCTTTTCTAGCGTGTAATATAAAAGTGCTACAACCAGCCCCTTTCATCTTCATTATAAAGTTATTTAAATAATCAAATTCTTCAGTATCATCAAATCCAATTCTAGTTTTTGCAGTAACTGGAATTTTACAGGCATTTACCATTGAATTAATACATTCTGCAACCAAATCTGGCTCTCTCATTAGACAGGCACCAAACATATTTTTTTGAACTTTTTTACTAGGGCAACCTAAGTTAATGTTAATTTCATCGTAACCCATATCTTCTGCAATTTTTGCAACTTCAGCTAATTCTGCTTTATCAGATCCTCCCACTTGTAAAGCTAAAGGTTTTTCCTCAGGACTATAAGATAAGATTTTTTTTCGGTCTCCATGAATTGCAGATTTTGTTGCAACCATTTCTGAGTAAAGCATAACGTTCTTGCTCATCAATCTTAGAAAGTAACGATCATGACGATCGGTACAATCCATCATTGGTGCTACCGAAATTTTTCTATTAATTTTTTTTTTAATATCCAAGAGGTTTACCCATTAGTTTATCAGGTAACCACGTTACTATCTCTGGGAAAATACATAATATAATTATAGACAAAACCATCATCATCATAAATGGAAATGATCCCCTTAAGATAGTAGACAGACTAACGTCTGGTGTTATTCCTTTAATTATATAAAGGTTTAATCCAACAGGTGGTGTTATTAAGCCTATTTCCATATTTATAGTAAAAACTATCGCAAACCAATAAGGATCAAAACCCAGTGTAGTTATAACAGGTAATAATATAGCTGAAGTCATAACAATAACTGCAACTGGTGGTAAAAAGAAACCAGCAACAAGTAAAAATACATTAACCATTAAAAAAATTATCCATTTATTACTGCTTAACTCGATCATACTCTGTGCAAGTGACTGAGTTACATAAAGTTGTGATAATGTGAAAGCAAATAGATATGAAGCTGCAATAATAAACATTATCATTACACTCTCTTTCATTGAAACTTTAATAATATTCCAAATCTTTTTTGGCTGATAAATTTTATAAACTACAGCAATCATCACAAAAACTAAAAATGCACCTACACCTGAAGCCTCAGATGGGGTTGCAACACCTCCATACAGTACATACAAAACACCAATTATGATTGCTAAGAATGGAAATATTCTTGGAAGAACTTCAAATTTTTCCCTTAAAGTTGGTGGTTTTTTATTTCTTAATAATTTAGCAGCATTTTTATCAATGAAATAACTGTGTATTAATGCCCAAATGGCAAAAAGGCTTGCCAACATAAAACCTGGAACAATACCTGCTAAAAATAATCTTCCAATAGAAGTACCTGTTGCCATTCCGTAGACAATTAAAACTATGCTTGGAGGAATTAGAACTCCAAGTGTTCCTCCAGCTGCAATTGTGCCAGTGGCAATTTGGTCTGAGTATCCTCTTTTTCTCATTTCAGGAATACCCATAGTTCCAATAGCAGCACATGTAGCGGGACTTGATCCACTCAAGGCTGCAAAAATAGAACATGCTCCAATATTAGAAATAACTAAACCACCAGGAACTCTCCATAGCCATCTATCAAGACCAGTATAAAGATCTTTTCCTGCAGGAGAATTAGCCACAGCCATACCCATAAGAATAAACATGGGGATTGACAGTAAAACAAATGAATTTAACCCT
>JAOIYV010000052.1 GCA_028226735.1 Candidatus Pelagibacter sp. | reverse complement strand
ATGAAGCGTTAGAGGAATAAGTGAATAAATATCGAACTCATAACTGTAGTGAATTAACAAAGAAAAATAGTGGTAAAGAAATAATTTTATCTGGTTGGATCAATAAAAAAAGAGATCATGGAAATCTTTTGTTCATAGATCTAAGAGATAATTACGGAATTACTCAATGTATTATTGATAAAAGTAATTCCAACTTTAAGGAATTAGAAAAAATTCAGTTAGAAAGTGTAATAAAGATAAATGGTAAAGTTGTAGAAAGGAGCCTTGATACAGTAAATTCTGAACTTCAAACAGGTGAGATTGAAGTAAATATAGAGTCATTTGAAGTATTGGGCGCATGTAAAGAACTTCCAATGCCTGTATTTAGTGATCAAGAATATGCTGAAGAAATTAGACTTAAATACAGATTTTTAGATTTAAGAAGAAAAAAGATTCATGATAATATTATATTAAGATCTAAGGTAATTTCATTTATACGAAATGAAATGTTTAAATTTGGTTTTTTAGAATTTCAAACTCCAATATTAACATCTTCTAGTCCAGAAGGAGCTCGTGATTTTTTAGTTCCTAGCAGATTAAATCCAGGAAAATTTTATGCTTTACCACAAGCTCCACAACAATTTAAGCAATTAATAATGGTATCTGGATTTGATAAATATTTTCAAATTGCTCCATGCTTTAGAGATGAGGATGCTAGAGCAGATAGAAGTCCAGGTGAATTCTATCAGCTAGATTTAGAAATGTCATTTGTGGAACAAGAAGATGTTTTTAAAGTTGTTGAGCAATTAATAGTTAATGTGTTTAAAAATTTTTCATCAAAAAAAATGATGTATGAAAAATTTCCAAGAATACCTTATGAAGAGTCTATGCTAAAGTATGGTTCAGATAAACCAGATTTAAGAAATCCATTATTAATTTCAGATGTAACTAAAATTTTTACTCGAGATGATGTTATGTTTGAGATATTTAAAAAACTTGTAAAATCAGGTTCAAAAGTTAGATGCATCGTAACAAAAAATACAAAAGATAAACCAAGAAGTTTTTTTGATAATATTGATAAATGGGCTAAGGAACAAGGTGCATCTGGCCTTGCTTATTTTACAATTGAAAAAAGTGGAGATCTTTCTGCTAAAGGACCTGTAGGTAAATTTTTTTCCAAAGAAGCGCTAGAAGAAATTATGAAAGATACAGGAGCAGAAGAAGGTGACAGTGTATTTTTTGCTTGCGGAAAAACTAATGAAGTTGAGAAAATTACTTCTCAAGCTAGAGAAAAAATAGCAAAAGACCTAGATTTAATTGATGAGGAGAAATTTGCTTTTTGCTGGATTGTTGATTATCCAATGTTTGAAAAAAATGAAGTTACAAATAAAGTCGAATTTAGTCATAATCCATTTTCTATGCCTCAAGGAAATATTAAAGATATAGATTTTGAAAATCCATTAAATATTAAAGCTTATCAATATGATATTGTTTGCAATGGTATTGAGCTTTCTTCTGGAGCAATTAGAAACCATATACCAGAATTAATGTATAAATTATTTTCAATTGCTGGTTATGATAAAAAACAAGTAGACGAAAAATTTACTGGAATGATAAATGCTTTGAGTTATGGAGCGCCACCTCATGGAGGTATTGCACCTGGTATAGACAGAATTGTAATGCTTTTAGCTAATGAAAAAAATATAAGAGAGGTTACAATGTTTCCAATGAATCAAAATGCTCAGGATTTAATGATGAATGCACCTTCTAATGTAAATGAAGCACAGTTAAAGGAGCTTGGATTAGCACTAAAGATTAAAAAATAATTTTTACTTTTTACCTTTTAAGCTGATTTTAACATCAGATAAATCTACTAAATTTTTTTTATAATTATTTCTAACAAAACCCTTGCTAGTTATATCTTTTACAATTTTAAGCAGTTGATTTTGATCTTCAGTATTTTCTTCTTCAGTTGTTGATTTGTCAGCTCCACCAATAGCCGGGGTATGGGCCAAATCTTCTCTATTTTGATATGAGATAGCTAATTCTCTAAAAATATAATCTAAAATTGAAGAAGCGCTCATTATTCTATCATTACCATGCACTTTTCCAGATGGTTCAAATTTAGTATCAACATACGCACTAATAAATTCGTCCAATGGTACCCCATACTGGAGTCCTAGAGATATTGCTATGGCAAAATTATTCATCAAAGCTTTCACTAACTCTCCTTCTTTACTTGTATCGATAAATATTTCACCTATTTTACCATCTTCATATTCGCCTGTATGTAAGTAAACTTTATGATCGCCTATTGTAGCTTTTTGAATGTAACCTTTTCTTCTATCGGGCATACTAAATCTCTTACCTACACCCTCATTAATTTTCTTTAAAAACTTAGAGTCATTTTCTTTTGATATAATTTTTGAATGATTTTGTTCAGAAATAATGTCTGCTTTTTTACTTTCTGTGACCTTATTATTTGGATCTAGGCTTTTTGTCTTTCTAGTATCAAGTTTAACATCCAAAACTTCAAATTTTCCATCGTCTCGCTTTTCAAGATTTGCAAGCTCAGTTTCGTTAACATCATCTAGGTAATGATTAAC
>JAOIYV010000051.1 GCA_028226735.1 Candidatus Pelagibacter sp. | reverse complement strand
CTGGTGTAGAAATGAAATATGCATCACTACACCAGCTAGGTTCAATATTTGTTTTGAGCTCTTACCTTTTAATATTATATAAAAATTTTAGCCAACAGCTTTAACTTTTCTGATATTTTCAACATTGTCTGAGGTTTGTTTTAGAGCCTGTTCTAAATCATCAATTATATCATCTATATGTTCAATACCAATACACAATCTTACATATCCAGGGGTTACCCCTGATGACAAAAGCTCTTCTTCGTTTAGTTGACTGTGTGTAGTAGTTGCTGGATGTATAGCTAAACTTTTAGCATCTCCAATATTAGCCACATGATAGAACATTTTTAAAGCTTCAATAAATTTCTTACCAGCTTTAATTCCACCTTTGAGCTCTATACCGACCAGACCTCCATTTCCTCCATTTAGATATCTCTTTGCCCTATTGCCAATTTCATCTTTGTATTGATTTGGATAAATTACTCTTGAGATTTCACTATGTTTAGTAAGAAAATCAACAACCTTTTGAGCATTTGAGCAATGTTGCTTCATTCTTAAAGCTACAGTTTCAAGTCCTTGAATAATTCCAAAAGCATTATCCGGAGATAAAGCTGCTCCAAGATCTCTTAGAAGAGTTACTCTTGCTCTCACCACAAAAGAAACATTTGCACCAGTTAATTCAGGCACTGCTTTACCCCAAACAACTCCTCCATAACTTGCATCTGGTTCATTAAAATTAGGTTGTCTTTTAGGGTCTGCGGTCCAATCAAAATTACCACCATCAATTAAAGCTCCCCCCACAACTGTACCATGTCCACCTATATATTTTGTTAACGAATAAACAACTACTGATGCACCATGTTCTATTGGCTTACAAATAACAGGTGATGAGGTATTATCCATTATTAATGGTATGTTATACTTTCTACCTATGTCAGATACTTCTTTAATTGGAAAAACCCTTAAGTAAGGATTTGGCAAAGTCTCTCCATAAAAAGCTCTTGTTTTATCATCAACTGCTTTTTCAAAATTTTTTGGATCTGCAGGATCTGCATATCTAACTTCAATACCAAGCTTACTTAAAGTATGTGTAAATAATGAAACTGTTCCACCATAAAGATCTGTTGAGCTAATGATATTATCTCCAGCTTTAGCAACATTTAGAATTGCAAAAGTTGAAGCTGTTTGACCTGATGATACGGTTAAACTAGCCAATCCGCCTTCTAGTGCAGCTAATCTTTTTTCAAGTGCATCATTTGTTGGATTCATTATTCTGGTATAAATATTACCAAATTCTTTTAAACTAAAAAGATTTGCAGCATGTTCAGTGCTGTCAAATTGATACGATGTTGTTCTGTAAATAGGAACAGCTACAGCTTTAGTTGTTGGATCACTTCTATAGTCTCCCCCATGAATAGCGATAGTTTCGGGGTTTTGTTTTTTTGTACTCATTTTAGTACTCCTTTTTAGTACTTCTGCTAAATGCAAGGTGTACAATATAGTTCAAATACCTACCGAAGATGTGTTTAAAAATCCATTTTAGCAATATTTAGCCTGCAATAGGAACAAATCGGCTTAATCAAACTACCATTATTGCAATGTATTGCAAGATAAATATAAAATTGACTTTATATTTAATAATAGTATTAATCCTCGCCAATGACTAAATTTCTAAAAAGTGGTGAATTAACTAGTAACTGGTTCGAGATAGATGCAAAAGATGCTGTAGTAGGTAGACTAGCCTCTGTTATAGCTATGATTGTTCGTGGTAAAAATAAAACTACTTATACTCCTCATATGGATGATGGTGATTTTGTTGTAGTTAAAAACGTAGAGCAAGCAAAATTTACTGGAAAAAAATTTAAAGACAAAAAATATTACAGACACACTGGTCACCCTGGTGGAATTAAAGAAACAACACCTGAAAAATTAATGGAAAAAAATAAACCAGGCGAAACATTAAAACTAGCTGTTAAAAGAATGTTACCTGGCGGAGTTTTGGGAAGAAAACAATTAACAAAATTAAAGATTTATGCTGGTGAAGAACACCCGCATGCAGCCCAAAATCCTAAAGTTTTAGATTTATCAAAACTTAATAATAAAAATTTAATTAGAAATTAAATATGGAAGCAACAAATCAAACAACTACTAAAAAAAAAAAAATTAAATTAGATTTCAAAGATAGCAAATATGCTACTGGTAGAAGAAAAAAATCTATTGCTAAAGTTTGGGTCAAAAAGGGAACTGGTAAAATTTATGTTAATGGTAGAACTATGGATGAATATTTCACTAGTGGAAGTCATAAAATGCAAATTACAAGGCCATTTGAAATTATAAACCAAGCAACAGATTATGATGTAAGGTGTAGTGTTGCAGGTGGTGGCCATACAGGGCAAGCTGGAGCAATGGTTCATGGGATCTCAAAAGCTTTAATTTTGTTTGATTCTGAGTTTAGGTCATCTCTTAAGACTGAAAAACTTAATACCAGAGACTCAAGATCAGTTGAAAGAAAGAAACCTGGTCGTAGAAAAGCTAGAAGAAGCTTTCAGTTTTCAAAAAGATAATTTTTTTTTAACCATAAACTGTTATAGTAAAAAATGCCTAAGCTTAATGTATTAGTTGC
>JAOIYV010000050.1 GCA_028226735.1 Candidatus Pelagibacter sp. | reverse complement strand
ACAGAGTTTATTAAATCTTTTTTAGTTAAATTTGTTCTTAACATAATTAGTTAATATTATTTCTTATTTTTTCTATTAAATTTCCAGTGATAATTCTTGTACATACTGATAAAGAATTTGAAAAACCTATATAGTCAGTTCCACCATGACTTTTGATAACAGGTGAATCTAAACCTATAAAAATTGCACCATTATATAAACGAGGATCTAGTCTTCTTTTGAATTTATTTAAATTTGATATATTAAGTAAAGAGGTTATTTTTCCAATTAAATTCCCAGTCATAGTTTTTTTTAATTCGCTTGTAATAAAATTAGCTGTTCCTTCGGCAGTTTTCAGTGCTACATTTCCTGTAAAACCATCAGCTACAATAACATTCACATCGCCGTTCATTAATTGATTTCCTTCAATATAACCTTTAAATTCATAATCTGTGTTGTCTTGTTGATTTAATTTTTGATAAGTTTCTTTAATCACTTCATTTCCTTTAATTTCTTCAGACCCAATATTTAACAGAGCAACTTTCGCATTGTCTTCAGGATAAAGAGACTTAAAAAGAGATGAGCCCATTATTGAAAAATCAATTAGATTCTTAGAACTACATTCAATGTTTGCTCCTAAGTCAAGAACAACACTCATTCCTTTTTTATTTGGCCATAATGCAGACAATGCAGGTTTATCAATATTTTCTATCATTTTTAAGTTTAACTTAGAAATAACTAGTAGAGCTCCAGTATTACCTGCAGAAATTACAATATCTGATTTTTTTTCTTTTACACTTTGTATGGCTAACCACATACTTGTATTTTTTCCTCTTTTCGCCCCTTCTAAAGGACTATCTGTTCCTTTAACAACATCAGTAGTGTGAACAATTTCATATGCATTTTTATTTAAGTTATTTTTAATACATTGTTCAATTTTATCTTTATCACCAAAAATTTGGTAAAAAGTATTATCATTTTTTTTATTATGATGAATAATTCCATCTATAACTTTTTTGGGTGAACCATCACCTCCCATTGCATCCACTGCAATTTTGATTAATTTTTCCATTTTAAATTTTAGGTTGTTATTCCTTGGGGTCTAAAACTTGTCTACCTCTGTACATTCCAGTTTTAAGGTCAAGATGGTGCGGTAGTCTATATTCACCAGATTTTTTATCTTCAACAATATTTTTTGATGAGAATTTCATAGTTTGAGCTCTTCTCATTCCAGTTCTTGACGGGGATTGTTTACGTTTTGGTACAGCCATAATATTTTATGGATTAATTACACCTTTTAAGTGAGAATTAAAAGTATTATTTAATAAATTTAAACGGTATTTTTCAAAATAATTAACTAAAAACTCAATATCTAAGTCATTATCTAAAAAGTTTATAAATAATGACTTTTTCGATTCTAATGGCAAGTTTTCCCAGCTATGTATTTTATCAATCATAGAATAAAATACATTAATATAATCTTTCATTTTTTTATTAATAGATTGATCACCATAACCAATTTCTCTAATACTCAACTCAACCTGTCTGAATATGTAGTCATAGAGATCTTGCATAACGTCTTTATCATTATCGTTTTTATATACTTTTAAAAAAAATGCAAAATGTAGTAAAAAAAATGTAAGTCTATCAGAAAAAGTATCTTGTTTTTTTCAAAGATTTATAAAGATCTTTATTAGTGGTTAAATTAACTAAATTATTGTAAACATTTATATACTTTGTATTCATGAAAAATATTTTTTATATTATTACTATTTTCTTATTTATTACAAATTGTACATTTAATAAAGTTGTAAAACATCATTGACAAGAATTGATCTTTTTTTTATGATTGATAATAATTGATCATCTAGCTTATCCAGCTTATTTCTTAATATATCTAATTTTTTTTTATTTAAAGGCGACATTTATACAATTGGTTAATAAGATGATTATTATAAGTATAAACTATGTTTGTAAATAGTGACAATTATATTAAATATTTAAAGTTGTGGTTAATTACATTATTTTTATTAATCATCATTATGGTTGGTGTAGGTGGACTTACCAGATTAACTGACTCAGGTTTGTCAATCACAGCCTGGGAGCTTTTTACTGGAATTTTACCCCCTTTAAATATTAATGATTGGAATTATTATTTTTCTGAATACAAAAAAATTCCAGAATATGAAAATATCAATTACGGAATGACACTAGATAAATTTAAGATAATTTTCTATTGGGAATATGCTCATCGTTTATTAGCAAGAATTGTAGGTCTATTTTCTCTTATACCATTGGTTATTTTAACATTTAAGTTTAAAGAAAATAAATATTATTCAAATAAATATTATCTAATTTTTTTACTTATTTGCTTACAAGGTTTTATTGGTTGGTATATGGTTTCAAGTGGATTAGTTGAAAATAATGATGTAAGTCATTTTAGACTATCCATTCATTTGTCTTTAGCATTGTTCATACTATCATTAATTTTTTGGTTTTTATTAGATTTATTTAATATTGAAAAATTTGGAACAAAAATCCCTAACTTATTATTGTTTATTATTTTGACACTTATAGTTTTACAGATTATTTTGGGTGCTTTTCTTTCTGGTTTGGATGGTGGTTTAATTTATAATTCTTGGCCAG
>JAOIYV010000005.1 GCA_028226735.1 Candidatus Pelagibacter sp. | reverse complement strand
AAAAACTTGAAAAGGATCAATTTATTATTTCTTTACCTGTAATTAAAAAAAACTTTGAGATGGATTTTTACAAATGGTCATTTTTTGAATCTTTACACATAAATAAGTATGGAATACCTGAGCCAGATATCAGTCATATCGTTTATCCAGATATTTTGTTTATTCCTTTGGTTGCATTTGATAAAAATTTAAACAGACTTGGATATGGCGGTGGATATTATGATCGTTTAATTACAAAACTTTCCAAAAAGAAAAAAATTTTAAAAATAGGTTTAGCTTTTTCAATTCAAGGAGTAGAAAAAGTGCCTACTAATAAATATGATCAAAAATTAGATTATATAGTGACAGAGAGAAATATTATAAAATGAAAATTCTTTTCTTAGGTGATGTTGTGGGTATTTCAGGTTGTTCAATGATTTTAAATAATTTACTTTCAAAAAAAAAAGAAAAAAAAATTGATTTTGTAGTCGTTAATGGCGAAAACGCGGCAGACTCAGGCGTGGGGATTACAGAAGAAATTTGTAAAGATTTTTTTAATTGTGGAGTTGATGTAATTACTACTGGAAATCATGTGTGGGATCAAAAAGAGACAATGTCTCATATCGAAAAAGAAAGCAGACTATTAAGACCAGAAAATTTATTTGAACCTTCCCCTGGTAAAGGATTTAGAGTATTTGAAGCTAAAAATGGAATGAAAGTTGGTGTATTAAATTTGATGGGGAATGTTTTTATGAAAAAAAGTGAAGATGTATTTGAAGTGGCTAAAAAATTTATTAAAAAACACAAACTAAAAGAGGATTATGACTTTCTTGTTGTTGATTTTCATGGTGAAATCACAAGTGAAAAAACAGCTATGGGAAATTTTTTTGACGGTCAAGCTACGTTAGTAGTTGGTACTCATACTCATGTTCCAACAAATGATGCTAGAGTATTGAAAAAAGGTACGGCATATCAGACAGATGCTGGTATGTGCGGAGATTATAATTCAGTCATAGGAATGAATAAAGAAAATTCAATAAATAGATTTTTAAAAAATAAATCTACCAAACATTTTCCAGCAACTGGTGAAGCCACTTTAAGTGGTGTAATTGTTGAATGTGATGTAGAAACAGGACTAGCCAAAAATATAGAAAATTTTATATATGGAGGGGAATTAAAAAGTTCTCATTAGCTATTATGTCGGGTCATTCAAAGTGGGCAAGTATAAAACATTCAAAAGGTAAAGCTGACAAACAAAGATCTAAAATATTTTCTAAATTATCAAAAGAAATTGGTGTAGCTGCAAAGTTAGGTGACAAAGATCCAAATATTAATCCTAGGCTAAGATCTGCAATTCAAGCAGCACGATCTGCAAATATGCCAAAAGACAATATCGAAAGAGCTATTGATAAATCATCAGCCAATAATCAAAATAATTTTGAGAATTTAAGATATGAGGGATTTGGCCCAGATAAGATAGCAGTAATTGTTGAAGCTTTGACAGACAATAAGAATAGAACCGCGTCTAATATTAGAACTATATTTCAAAAGAGTGGTGGAAATTTAGGAACACTAGGTTCGGCATCACATAACTTTAGTCAATTGGGTATTATAAAAATTGATAAAAATGAAATATCAGAGGAAAAAATTTTAGAATTAGCTATTGAGTCGGGAGCTGATGAGTGTATTTCAAATGATAATTTTCATGAAATACAATGTCCAATGAGTGAAATTTATAATATTAAAAAGAATCTAGAAAAAACAATTGTGAATTTTATTTCAACTGAAATCGAGTGGGTACCACTTAACAGTGTTAATGTGAAAAAAGATAAAGTAGATGGAGCAATTGAATTTTTAGAAACTCTTGAAGATGATGATGACGTTCAAAATGTTTACTCAAACATAGATTTTGGAAATAATTAATGCTTATAATTGGTATTGATCCCGGCATAACAGGCTCAATTTGTTTTTTTGAAGATGGAAAAATTATTGATGTTGTTGAAATGCCAAATATGCCAGAAGGAAAAAAAAATAAGAAACAAGTAAATGGTGCTCAAGTATTCTATGAAATTTCTTTAAGAATTAAAAATATAAAAAAAGAAAATATTAAAGTGGTAATAGAGCAAGTTTCAGCTATGCCAGGACAAGGAGTTACTAGCATGTTTAATTTTGGTCAATCATTTGGAATTTTAAAAGGTATTTGTTCTGCAATGCAGCTACCAATGTACTTTGTAAGACCTGCAAAATGGAAAAAGTACTTTAATTTAATAAATTCTGAAAAAGATGCTAGCAGAACTAAGGCAATAGAGATATTTCCATATTTTTCATCAGAATTATCAAGAAAAAAGGATTCAAACAAAGCAGATGCAATCCTAATTGCCAGTTTTTATTATGAGACCTATAAATTAGAGCAATAAATTAAATTTATTAAGACAAATTGATGACACATTTTAGTGTGAAATCATAAATATGGAAGCTGATATCACATCTCAAGCAGTAGGACTTGCATCAAATACTGATTTTTCACTTTGGAGCCTATTCATTAGAGCAGACTTTATTGTAAAAACTGTAATACTTATGTTAATTGGTTGCTCTATCTATTCTTGGGCAATTATTATTGAAAAATTAAAATTATTTAAAAAAATAAACTCAGAATCAGAGGTGTTTGAAGAAAAATTTTGGAAATCTAAATCGGCAGAAACCTTTTACAATAGTCTACCTGCAACTTTAGAAAATCCTATGGTTTCACTATTTAAAGATTCTATGCAAACCTTATTAAAATCTAAAAGTAAATCTAACCTTAATGAAAGAATGGCTGTCATACTTGAGGTTAATATTGAAAAACAGTTATCAAAAATTGAAAAAGGCTTTACTTTTTTAGCAACTGTTGGTTCAACAGCACCTTTTATAGGATTGTTTGGAACAGTTTGGGGAATAATGAATTCATTTCAATCAATTGCAATTTCGAGAAACACAAGTTTAGCAATTGTTGCTCCAGGTATTGCAGAAGCATTATTTGCAACTGCTTTAGGATTGTTGGCTGCGATTCCAGCAGTTGTTGCTTATAACAAATTTAACAATGACTCGAAAAAATACTCTCAAAAACTTGAAAATTTTTCTAAAAGATTTTTATCAATAATTTAATTATGGCCTTTAACCTCAAACGTTCATCAAAAGAACCTATGAGTGAAATTAATGTCACTCCTTTTGTAGATGTAATGTTGGTGTTATTAATTATTTTTATGGTAACAGCACCACTATTGACAGTAGGTGTCCAAGTTGATTTACCTGAAAGCTCAGCAGACTCTCTTCCAGAGGAAATGGAACCATTGACCCTTTCAATTAATTCTAAAGGTGAAATTTTTATTCAGGAGTCAAAAGTCGAATATGATAAGATAATAGCTAAGATTTTGGCAGTATCTAAAAATAGGACAGATACAAGAATTTATGTAAGAGGGGATAAATCTATAAATTATGGTCGAGTTTTAGAAATAATGGGTATGCTTTCAGGGTCTGGCTTTACAAAGGTCGCATTAATTTCTGAACCATATAAAGAGAGGTAGAATAAGTGAATAGAAATATTATTATTTCTTTTGGACTACACACCTTACTTGTTATAATCACAGCAATGAGTTTACCATTTTTATCAAAAAAACCAATTGATCTTCCCCCTATTGTTTCTGTTGAACTAATTCAGATTACAGATAAAACAAATATTCCTTTTGCACCTAAGGCAAAGAAAACAATTGAGAAAGTAAAAGAAAAAGAAAAAAAATTAGTTTCTGAACAAGCACCTCCTAAGATGGTAAAAAAACAAAAACCAGATACAATTCCATTACCTGATGAAAAGATAGAAAAAATTAAAAAGATTGAAGATAAAAAACAAAATCCCGAAAAAGTTGATACTGAAGTCAAACAGACGTCAGAGTTTGAAAAAAAAGATTTATTTGACCCATCAAATATAGCTGCATTAATAGATAAATCGATAGTTGAAAGTGCAGAAACTAATTTAAAGACAGATAAAGTAACTCAAGATCAAGATAAAAGTGTAGATTTTGGAGGTTTATCACTAAGTGAAGAAGACGCCCTAAAAGCACAAATTTTTGGATGTTGGAGCATCCCTCTGGGTTTGCCGTATAATGAAAATTTATTAGTTAGAATTAAGTTACAATTAAAACCAGATGGCTCTATTATAACCTCAGAGATTCTTGATCATGCGAGAATGAACAAGCCAGGTCAAGGATTTTATAAAGTTTTAGCAGAAAGCGCTCTAAGAGCTATAAAACTTTGTCAACCACTTAGAGTTCCTAGCACAGGATATGAAAGATGGAAAGAATTACAATTAAATTTTGATGCTAGAGAAATGTTGGAAGGATAAAATGTTATTAAGATATTTATTATTATTATTTTTATTATTACCTGTTAAATCATTTGCATTAATAGAAGTTGATATCACCAGAGGAAACCTAAATCCACTGCCTGTCGCAGTTTCTCCACTAGCAATAGATGAAAAATCAAAAAAAAATTTTAAAAAAATTTTAAAAAAAGAAAATTTAGGATCTGAGATATCAATTATTGTTGAAAATAATTTAAAGCAATCTGGATTATTCAATCCACTAAATAAAGATGCATTTCTCCAAAAACCAGAAATTGCAAATTTAAAACCAAGATTTGAAGATTGGAACTTAATAAAAGCTCAAGCTTTAATAACTGGCAAGGTTACTTTTGAGGATGAAAAGTTAAGAGTAGAGTTTAGATTATGGGATGTTTTAGCTGGAAAAGAAATGGTAGCACTGGCTTTTACAACAGTGCCAAGTAATTGGAGAAGAGTAGGTCATATAATTACGGATAAGGTCTATGAACGTTTAACTGGTGAAAAAGGATATTTTGATACTAGAATAATTTATGTAGCTGAAGAAGGACCAAAAACTAATAGAATAAAAAAATTAGCAATTATGGATCAAGATGGTTTTAACAATAAATTTTTGACGTTAGGGAATGAATTGGTTCTAACACCACGATTTAGCCCAACCAATCAGATGGTTACATATCTTTCATATTTTAGAAATCTTCCAAGGGTTTATTTACTCGATATAGAAACAGGAATGCAAGAAGTTGTAGGAGATTTTCCTGGCATGACATTTGCACCAAGATTTTCTCCAGATGGTAAAAAAATAATAATGAGTTTTGCTCAAGATGGAAACTCAGATATTTACACAATGGATTTAGAAAATAGAATCGTAGAAAAAATTACCAAACATCCTTCAATTGATACATCCCCCTCTTACTCTCCAGATGGAAAGTATATTTGTTTTAATTCAGATAGGAGTGGGTACCAGCAAATTTATGTCATGAAAAGTAATGGAAAAAATGTAAAAAGAATTTCATTTGGAAATGGTCTATATGGTACACCCGTGTGGTCTCCTAGAGGAGATTTAATAGCATTTACAAAACTTCATAAAGGCAAATTTTATATTGGCGTAATGAGAACAGATGGGACTGGAGAAAGACTTTTAACTGAAAACTTTTATCAAGAGGCACCCTCTTGGTCTCCAAATGGCAGAGTATTAATCTTTTATAGAGAAACCAAGACAAATTCTAAAGGTGAAGGATTTTCAGCTAAATTATGGTCAATAGACCTAACAGGATATAATGAAAAGCTAGTTGAAACAGAAACAGATGCATCAGACCCATCATGGTCATCATTATTGAGCAATTAATTATTAAATTGCTTGATTTTTTAACTTGAAAGATCTAAAGAGTTGTGAAAAAGTTAAGTAGTGAAAATAAGTAATGAAGGAGCAATAATGAACCTAAACAAGATTTTAAAAAATGGATTTTTAGTAATAGTAGCAAGTTTAGTGCTAACAGCTTGTGCTACACAAAAAAAATCGACAGGATTAACACAGGGAGATGTTTACACAGGAAGCGATACAGTAGAATATTTAGCTAGTGGTGTAAAAGATAGAGTATTCTTTGCAACAAATGAAACGGTTTTGACAACTGCTTCAAGAGAAACTCTTAGAAAACAAGCAGCTTGGTTAAGAAAAAATTCTAAAATTACTATTGTATTAGAAGGACATGCTGATGAAAGAGGAACTAGAGAGTACAACTTAGCTCTAGGTGAAAGAAGAGCAAACTCAGCTAAGGATTATTTAATGACATATGGAATTTCTTCAGACAGAGTTTCAGTTATTAGTTATGGTAAGGAAAGACCAGTAGATTCTGGATCAACTCCTTTAAGTTGGTCTAAAAATAGACGATCAGTTACTGTTAAAGCAAACTAGAAAATATAATTTTAAATAAAGACCCTGACATACTATAATGTGCTCAGGGTCTTTTTTTTGCCATGATTATAATTACTACTAAAGATAATGTTCAATTGTAAAAAATTTATTCAAATTAAAATAATATTAGTATCAATTTTTTTTACTGGCATTTCTTTTGCAGATAGTCATGATTTAAATGAAGTACTAGAATTAATTCAAAAAGATCTAAAGACTCTTGAAAAAGCAGTTTATTCAGGATCTTTAAATATCAACTCAGAAAATTTATCAAATCAAAACAACCTTGATGTTAATTCTGAAGATGTTCTTACACGACATTTGTTAAAACTTTCAGAAATTGAAAATCAATTCCAAGAGCTTACAAATAGATTTGAAGAAATAAATTTTAAATTAGATAAACTTTCTAATAGAATGTCTAAAGTTCAATCGGATAACCAGATAAGATTTCAAGATATTGAAAATGTCTTAACACAGACTAATGATGATAATAAAATAATTTTTCAGTCAAAAAAAAAATTGGATAAAGGCTTACCTGGCTCATCACAACCACAAGACCTAGGTTCAATTTCATATAAAGACACGGCAAGCAATGAAAGTTCACAACAAATTCAATCGGTTGACACTACCTCTACAATTATTACTGAAACATTTGGAGCAGAGCAAAAAATACTTCCAAATGAATCACCAGATAAACAATATGATTTTGCAACTAGTTTTTTAAAAGTAGGAGACTACAGTATGGCTGAGAGAGCATTTAGAGAATTTGTAATAATTAATCCTGAGCATGAGTTGGCAGGAAATGCACAATATTGGTATGCTGAAACATTTAGAATTAGACAACTTTATACTGATGCAGCATCAGCTTATCTTGAGGGTTACCAAAAATATCCAAAAGGTGAGAAGGCTCCTATAAATTTATTAAAACTTGGTGTATCAATGGTACAGATAGGAGAAAAAGAACAAGGATGTAAAATGATTGATGGTGTTGAAAAACAATATCCAAAAGCAAATCAATCAGTACTTCAAAAAGCAAAGTATGAATCTAAAAAATTTGAGTGTAAAAAACAAAATTCATAAGAAAATTTCAAATCATCTAAGTAATAAAAAAATATTTAAAATATATAAAGAATTTGAAAATTCTTTTGGGATTAATGAAAGTATTGCAATAGCCGTTTCCGGTGGGCCTGATAGCTTGTCTCTAGCTTTTTTAGCAAGATGTTATGCTATAAAAAATAAAATAAAAGATAAATACTTTATAGTTGATCATAGACTTCGAAATAATTCATCATTAGAAGCAAAAACAGTGAAAAAGGTCTTAAACCAAATTGATATTAAATGTAAAATTTTAACATGGTACGGAAAAAAACCATCAAAAAATATTCAATCATTAGCAAGAGAAAAAAGATACTCTTTATTAGCAAATGAGTGTAAAAAAAACAATATTCATAATATATTATTAGGTCATCATTTGGATGATCTGTCTGAAAATTTTTTAATAAGGATAGTCAGAGGCAGCGGTTTAAATGGACTAGTTTCATTTGATAAAAAGACAAAATATAAAGATCAAGATTTAAATATTTTAAGACCATTATTAAATGTAGAAAAAAAAGATTTAAATTATATAGCTAAAGAAGTTTTCAACTTTTTTGTTAACGACCCATCTAATATAAACAGAGATTTTAAAAGAACTAGAATTAGAAATTTATTAGAGTCATTACAAAAAGAAGGCTTGGATAAAAAAAAATTAATATTAACGATTAATAATTTAAAAGACTCAGATAGATCTATTAAGTTTTATGTAGAAAAAAATTTAAAATATAATGTGTCTTTTTTAAAAAAAAAAAACACCTATATCCTAAATAAATTTTTTTTTAATCAATCACATGAAATAATTTTTAGGTCTTTAACAAAGATTTTACAGAAATTAGGAAAAAAATATTATCCAGTCAGAGGAAAAAGTATGAATGAACTGATTAAAAGAATCAATACTAGATCATTTTCTAAAGTTACTTTGGGTGGGTGTATTATAGGCAGAATTAATGAAACTATATTGATATCTAAAGAAAAATAGTATTATGTGGAAATTCTGTAACAATTTGACACTTGTTTAATTGAGAATAATTATTATCTTATAGTCATGAATATAAAAAATTTAGCAATGTGGGCCGTAATTGTTTTTTTAACAATTGGACTTTATAATATGTTTAAAAATCCACAATCGAATGTTAGAGGAAATAATACAATAATATTTTCAGAATTTTTAACAGCTGTAGATAATGGTGAAGTAGTTAAAGTTGAAATACAAGGAAATAATATAAGAGGTGTTCTTTCTAATGGGAATTCTTTTTCAACATATTCGCCTAATGACCCAAACTTGATTGAAAAATTATCTGTTAAAGGTGTTAGCATTTCAGCAGCTCCTAAAGAAGATAAAATGCCTTCTCTATTTGGAGTGCTGCTATCATGGTTTCCAATGTTATTATTAATTGCAGTTTGGATTTTTTTTATGAGACAGATGCAAGGTGGTAAAGGTGGTGCAATGGGCTTTGGAAAGTCCAAAGCTAAAATGATGAATGAATTAAAAGGTAAGGTTACATTTAATGATGTTGCTGGTGTTGAAGAAGCAAAAGAAGAAGTTGAAGAAGTTGTAGAATTTTTAAAAGATCCAAAAAAATTTAGCAGGCTAGGTGGAAAGATACCAAGAGGCTGTTTGTTAGTTGGGCCCCCGGGTACAGGAAAAACTTTACTTGCAAGAGCTATAGCTGGAGAAGCTGCAGTTCCTTTTTTTACTATTTCAGGATCAGATTTTGTTGAAATGTTTGTTGGAGTAGGAGCATCAAGAGTTCGAGACATGTTTGAGCAAGGAAAAAAGCATTCCCCGTGTATTATTTTTATAGATGAGATAGATGCAGTGGGAAGAAGTAGAGGAGCAGGTCTTGGAGGTGGAAATGATGAAAGAGAGCAAACATTAAACCAACTATTAGTAGAGATGGATGGTTTTGATACTAATGAAGGAGTTATAATAATTGCAGCAACTAATAGACCAGATGTTTTAGATCCAGCCTTATTAAGACCAGGAAGATTTGATAGACAAGTTGTAGTTTCAAATCCAGACATTATAGGTAGAGAAAAAATTTTAAAAGTTCACATAAAAAAAATAAAAATGGCACCAGATGTAAATTTAAGAACTGTGGCAAGAGGAACACCAGGTTTTTCAGGTGCAGATCTTGCAAATTTAGTTAATGAGGCGGCTTTATTGGCTGCAAGAAAAAATAAAAGAATTGTTACTTTAGCTGAATTTGAAGAAGCTAAAGATAAAGTAATGATGGGTGCAGAAAG
The DNA here is from genome assembly GCA_028226735.1 of Candidatus Pelagibacter sp. The sequence goes on along the minus strand of JAOIYV010000005.1, from coordinate 32,923 downwards.
AAGATCGATGGTTATGACTGAAGAGGAAAAAACTTTAACAGCATACCATGAAGCTGGTCACGCAATTGTCACTATTAATGAAAGTGCAGCATATCCAATTCATAAAGCAACAATTATTCCTCGTGGTAGAGCTCTTGGAATGGTAATGCAATTGCCTGAAAGAGATGAGCTATCACAGACAAGAGAACAGTTGCATGCTCAGTTAGCGATAGCAATGGGAGGTAGAGTTGCTGAAGAAATAATCTTTGGTGAAGATAAAGTTACAACTGGTGCATCCAGTGACATCGAGCAAGCTACAAAAAGAGCAAGAGCCATGGTAATGAGAGCAGGTCTTAGTAAAGAATTAGGACCAGTGGCTTATGGTGAAAATGAAGAAGAAGTTTTTTTAGGTAGATCAGTTGCTAGAACACAAAATATGTCTGAAGAAACTGCTAGAAAAGTTGACTCCGAAATAAGAAAAATTGTTGAAAAAGGATACGAAAGAGCTAGAAAAGTTTTAAATGAAAAAATTGATGATTTGCACAAATTAGCAAAAGCACTTTTAACATATGAGACTTTGTCAGGAGAAGAGATTGAAAATTTGATAAATAAAAATATATACCCCACAGACAAAGAAGATTTAAAAGTTGAAGAAGATAAAGGCTCAGCTTTAGGGTCAATGGGTCTTAAGCCAAAAATAGTTCATTAAAAAAAGTAATGAAAAAATATTACACAAGAGTGTGTAATTTTTATTATGGCAATACATCTATTAAGCTAGTTAATAAAAAAAAAACACTCCCATTAAATGGTAACAAAGAAATTTCATTCGATAAAGTAGAAATTATCTCAAGGAATTCAAAAAAAACAATTAATCTTAAAGAAATAAAAAGACTATCTAGATCTTTAAGAAATAAAGTTAACAAAGATCTTAAAATTATTATCAAAAAAAATAAAAATTTTTCAAGTTTTAATTTTAATAAAATTCCCAATATAATGGGGGTACTTAATTTGACTCCAGATAGTTTTTCTGATGGGGGAAAATTTAACAAGAAAGATAAAGGGTTAAATCATGCAATTGAAATATTTAAGCTTGGCGCAAAAATAATTGATGTCGGTGGGGAGTCAACTAGGCCAGGATCCAAGACTATAACTGCAAAGAAAGAATGGAAGAGAGTGGAAGAAATAATAAAAAAGATGAGCAAAAAAGTTCCTATATCAATTGATACGAGAAAATCTCAAATTATGGAAAGCGGAATTAAAGCTGGAGTAAAGTTAATTAATGACATCTCAGGATTAAATTATGACTCAGAAACGGTTAATGTTTTGAAGAAATATAAAATACCTTTTGTTTTACAACATTCTCAAGGAACTCCACAAAATATGCAAATTAATCCAAGTTATAAAAATGCATTATTAGATATATATGATTTTTTTGATGAAAAAATTAAATTGTTACGAACTAAAGGTATAAAGCATAACAATATAATAATTGACCCAGGTATAGGATTTGGAAAAAATTTGAAACATAATATGAGTTTGATTAAAAGCATTTCTATTTTTCATACACTTGGTTTTCCTATATTACTTGGGCTTTCTAGAAAAAAATTTATTAAAGATTTGTCTGGTAAAAATGATACAAAGGAAAGGATAGGTGGAACAGTTGCTTCCTCTTTATATTCAATGATGAATGGAGTTCAAATTTTAAGGATTCATGATGTTAACGAATTGATGCAAAGTATAAAGGTATTTAAACAATTGATTAAAAGTTAATGGTAAAAAAATATTTTGGAACAGATGGAATAAGAGGAGGTGTGAATAGTAAAAATATTAATGGAGATATGTTTTTTAAATTTGGCTTAGCATCTGGAACATATTTTAAAACTCAAAAGAAAAAAAAACAGATAGCAATAATAGCTAAGGATACTAGGTTATCAGGCTATACATTAGAACCAGCTCTAGTTTCTGGACTAACATCTGCAGGCATGCATGTTTTTACTTTGGGACCTTTGCCAACCAATGGTTTGGCAATGTTAACAAAGTCCATGAAAGCTAATATGGGTATTATGATTACAGCATCCCATAATCCTTATTATGATAATGGTTTAAAATTATTTGGTCCTGATGGATTAAAACTTTCAGATAAAATAGAAAAAAAAATTGAAAAATTAATTGATAAAAGAATTGAGAACAATCTTTCAAAACCAAGAGAATTAGGAAGAGTTAAAAGATTAGAAAATGGTAATGAAAATTATATCAAAATATTAAAAAAAAATTTTCCCAAAGACTTTAATCTTAGAGGATTGAGAATTGTAATAGATTGTGCAAATGGAGCTGGATATAAAGCTGGACCAGAATTATTAAAATCTTTAGGTGCAAAAGTTTTTGCTTTAGGAATAAAACCTAATGGTTTGAATATAAATGCTAATTGTGGATCTACTTTTCCAAATAAGATTAAGTTCGCAGTTAAAAAATATAAAGCACACATTGGGATTTCTCTTGATGGTGATGCTGATAGAATTATCATGTGTGATGAAAATGGAAATATAATTGATGGTGATCAAATTATAGCTGCTCTAGCCATAAGATGGAAAAATAAAAAAATGCTAAAAGGTGGTGTTGTTGGTACTTTAATGTCTAATTATGGTTTGGAGAAATTTTTTAAATCAAGAAAAATGAATTTTATAAGAGCAAATGTAGGCGATAGACATGTGAAAGAAAAAATGAAAAAAAATAACTTTAATTTAGGAGGAGAACAATCTGGACATATTATATTAGGAAAATTTGCAACTACTGGTGATGGTCTGCTTGTAGCATTAGAAGTTTTGTTTTCTCTAAGGAAAGGAAATAAAGCAAGTAATTTTTTTAATACTTTTAAAAAAGTGCCCCAAATTCTAGAAAATATTGAAGTAAAAAATAAAGATATAATTAATAATGCAGAAATAAAAAATTCTATAAAAATTGCAGAAAAACTTATGAATGGTCAAGGAAGAATATTGGTAAGGAAATCAGGAACAGAATTGAAAATTAGAGTCATGGGAGAAAGTGATAATAAGAAACTACTTCAAAGATGTTTAAATATTATAACAAGAAAAATTAAATAAATTGAAGCCAAAATCTAAAATACTAATTATCGCAGGTTCAGACTCTTCTGGAGGAGCCGGCATTCAAGCAGATGTTAAAACTGTTACAGCTTTAGGATCGTACGCTATGACTGCTATCACAGCTATAACAATTCAAAATACAACAGGTGTTAAATCTATAGTACCAATTGATCCTAGAAAGATCTCTAATCAAATTGAATTTACGTCAAAAGATATTAAACCTGACGCTATAAAAATTGGAATGCTTCATTCCTCAAATGTAATAAAATCTGTAATTAGTTCATTAGAAAAAATTAAAATTAAGAAAATAATCTTAGACCCAGTTATGATTGCTAAGGGTGGAGCTAGACTGATTGATAATAAAGCAGTTAAATTATTAAAGAACCAATTGTTTCAAAAAGTAAGCTTAATAACCCCAAATATTCCAGAAGCTGAAATATTAACAGGTACAAAGATTAAAAATGGAGATGATATGATTTTTGCAGCAAACATATTGATTAAATTAGGTGCAAAAAACGTCTTTATAAAAGGAGGGCATTTAAAATCAGAAATAGTTCAAGATATTTTTCTAAATAAGAGTGAAATGAAAATTATAAAAAATAGACGAATTGCAACCAACAATACACATGGTACGGGTTGTACATTGTCATCCGCCATTACAACCTTCTTTTCATGTGGAAAAACTCTAAAGAAATCTTGTGAGCTAGCAACTAAGTATGTAAATAATTCAATAAGATCTAACATAAATTATGGTAAAGGCCAGGGTCCGATAAATCATTTAAGTTCAATAATTGTAGATAAAAAATTTAGATAATGAAAAATGTTGTTGTAGTTGGATCGCAGTGGGGAGACGAAGGAAAAGGAAAAATAGTTGACTGGTTATCCGATCAAGCTGATGTTGTTATTCGTTTTCAGGGAGGTCATAATGCAGGGCATACTTTAGTCATCGATGGAATTACTTATAAATTAAGATTACTTCCATCAGGAATTGTTAGAAAAGATAAAATATCTATCATTGGGAATGGAGTTGTTGTTGATCCTTGGGCATTATTAGAAGAAATTGAAGAAATAAAATCTAAAGGAGTTGAGGTAAATATAAACAATTTCATAATTTCAGAGTCTGCAAATCTTATCTTACCTTTTCATAGAGAAATGGATGAAATAAGAGAAGATGCTGCTGGTAAAGGAAAAATTGGAACAACGAGACGTGGTATAGGACCAGCCTATGAAGATAAAGTTGGAAGAAGATCAATACGAGTTATGGATTTAATCTCTGAAACTAATCTTGATCATAGATTGGAAACAGTATTACTTCACCACAACGCAATAAGAAAAGGGTTAGGAAAAAAATTATTTGAAAAAGATAAGCTTAAAAAAGAACTTTTAAAAATTGCTCCAGAAATACTTAAGTTTTCTCAACCAGTCTGGCTTAGAATTGATGAGTTTAAAAAAAAGAAAAAGAAAATACTATTTGAAGGAGCTCAAGGAATTTTATTAGATGTTGATCATGGCACCTATCCTTTTGTTACATCATCAAATACTGTGGCCTCAAGTGCAGCTACTGGTACGGGTTGCGGACCAAATTCAATTCATTATGTGCTTGGAATAACAAAAGCTTATACAACTAGAGTTGGTGAAGGACCTTTTCCAACTGAATTAACCGATGAAATTGGAGAATCACTCGGAGTAAGAGGAAAAGAGTTTGGAACAGTAACAAGTAGAAAAAGAAGATGCGGATGGTTTGATGGTGTACTAGTTAGACAAACAATTAAAATTTCAGGCATTGATGGAATAGCATTAACTAAATTAGATGTTTTAGATGAATTAGATGAAATAAAAGTATGCATTCAATATGATCTAGATGGAAAAAAAATAGATTATCTTCCAGCTGCAGTTGAGGACCAATTAAAAATAAAACCTATTTATAAAAAATTTCCAGGCTGGAAAACTCCCACGCAGGGAATAAAGAATATCGAAGCACTTCCAGAAAATGCAAAAAAATATATTTATGCCCTAGAAGATTTTATTGGTACGAAAATTTCTAGCATCTCAACAAGTCCCGAAAGAGAAGATACAATTTTATTAGAAAATCCTTTTGAAGTTTAATTAATAGGAAGTAAATTTTTTGATTTAGCTGAAATCAACATATGCTTTTGAAGTTTTTCAAATGCTTTATTTTCAATTTGTCTTATTCTTTCTCTACTAATTTTATATTTTTTACTTAAATCTTCTAGTGTAGTGGGATCATCGTTTAATCTTCTTGAATATAGAATTTCACGCTCTCTATCATTAAGAATTTTTATTGAATTCTTTAACAAGTCTTTTCTTTGAGTCATCTCTTCTTGATGAGCAAATTTAAGTTCGTGGTCTAATTTTTTGTCCACTAGCCAGTCTTGCCATTCGTCCCCATCCTCTCCTACTTGAGCATTTAGAGAAAATTCTTTTCCTGACAACCTTCTATTCATTGAAATAACCTCATCATTACTAACATCTAATTTATTAGCTATTTCATCCACGTGCTCTGGTCTCAAATCTCCTTCTGATTGAGGTGCTATTTGATTTTTTATTTTTTTTAAATTAAAAAATAGTTTTTTTTGTGCTGTTGTCGTACCTATTTTAACTAAACTCCAAGATCTTAAAATATATTCTTGAATAGAAGCTTTAATCCACCACATTGCATAAGTTGCAAGTCTGAAACCTTTTTCTGGTTCAAATTTTTTAACAGCCTGCATAAGACCAACATTTCCTTCAGAAATCATTTCATTAACTGGAAGACCATAACCTTTATAACCCATAGCAATTTTTGCAACAAGACGAAGATGGCTGGTCACAAGTTTTTCTGCTGCTTTAACATTACCATTTTCCTTCCAGTTTTTTGCAAGCATGTATTCTTCCTCCGCGGCCAACATGGGAAACTTTTTAATTTGTTCAAGATAAGCTGAAAGCCCACCCTCATTAGATAGTGTTGGAAGATTGCGGTTTATTGTTGTACTCATAAGTTGTATTTATTTAGTTAAGTATATTAATATTTCAATATCTTATTTACTAGTATTTCTAAGCAATATGAGTATTTTTTCAAGTTCTTGTGGCAAAATTGAGGAAAAAACCATTTCCTCATTAGTTTTAGGGTGAATAAAACCTAAAGTTTTTGCATGTAAAAATTGCCTATCAAGTTTGTAAATTGAGTTTTCTAAATTAGTATCAATATCCTTTAATTTTTTATATTTCTTTTTATATTTGCCATCACCCATAATACTGTTGCCCATGTGTGTCATATGAACTCTTATTTGATGTGTTCTTCCAGTTTCTAGTCTGCATTCAACCAAACTAAATGTAGCTGTTTTGTCATTCTCAAAAATTTCTATAGTTTTATAATTGGTTATCGCACGTTTACCTTTTGAAATGCTTACTTCCATCATTTGTCTATTTTTTGAACTTCTGGTTATAAAAGTGTCAATTTTACCGGATGAAGGTCTAAGCTTTCCCCAAATTAATAGTTGATAAATTCTTGTAATAGAATGCTTGCTGAATTGATGGGATAGGTTTTCATGAGTTTCATTATTTTTTGCTATAACAACTAATCCAGATGTATCTTTATCTATTCTGTGAACAATGCCTGGTCTAAGTTCGTCACCAATTGTGGAAAGTGAGTCTTTATTATAGTGCATTAAGGCATTAACAATTGTTTTATCATAATTTCCAGCACCAGGATGCATGATTATACCAGCAGGTTTATTGATCACTAGCAAATCATCATCTTCATAAACAATTTCCAATTTGAAATTATAAGGTTTTAGAGAAGCCTCTTTAGGCTCAGGAATTATAAGAGTAATCTTGTCACCTAATAAAACTTTTTTTGAAGGGCTGTTAATTATTTGATTATTTAATTTTAATTTCTTTTTAAGAATTAGATTTTTAATTCTTGTTCGACTAATTAATGTCTTTCTTTTAGTGACGAATACATCAAGTCTTATATTATTCTCATCTTCTTCTACTATTAAATTAATGTTTTTTTCCATAAAATGTAATACTAATACTATATGCGCTTGTAGCTCAACTGGATAGAGCGCCTGACTTCGGATCAGGAGGTTCTGGGTTCGACTCCTAGCAGGCGCACCAAAAGTACACAGTTTGATTTACTTTTCTAGCTATTATATAAAAATATTCTCATTTTTAATAGATGATTTTTCAAAGTAATGATTTCTAAATTTGCGTAGATTTAATTTATTTTTATTATCTTTTTTTTTTAAATTAATTTTATTTAGATAGGATGAAAATTTATTTTTATCATTTAAAATTTTATACATCTTTTTTGGAGCCCCCACGGAGCTTAAATTAAGTGAGTCATAAGGATCTATTTTTGGAATAATAAGTTTACAATTATATGCTAAAGATTCTAGAGTTGAACCAGTTGGCCCAGAAACTAAAACATTTTCTGCCTGCTTCAGAAAATTAGATAAATTACCCTCACAAAAAAAAATATTTTTTTTAATATATTTATTATCAATAAATTCATCTAAATTTAATAACTTTGGTTTTTTTATATAAAAAACTAAATCATTATTTTTTTTAATAGAATAGTATAGCCAATCTAAGACACTTAAATTTATACTCAAAATTTCACCAAGTATTACTAAAAATTTTATTTTTTTATTTATTTTAAAATCTCTATGTACACTATTGTAAATAAATGAGGGCCCAACTTTTATATTTAATTTTGAATAAAATTCACTCCTAGGTTTGACGTATGCTTTACCAGAAACTACTATTGTACTAGGAATAACTCTAAATTTTTCCTCAAATTTAGTTGGAATTGTATTCATTAGTTGAGGTAAATTTGTAAATCCTTGATATCCAAAAGTTTTTACTGATGGTAAAAATTTTCTAAAGCCTAAGCTCCATCCTTTTTGTTCATGATTCTCTAGCCAGCAGAAAGTTTTTGAAATATTTGTTTTTTTAAACTTTAATCTCTCAACAAACTTATAATTTAGAATACCTATCATTTTAGCATTAAAATATTTCAAACTTTTTAATTCATTATAAATTAAATTACTTAAATCAAACTGATCATATTTTGTAAATTTGACCTTGAACTTTCTTACTCTTGTTGGATGGCGAAATGCATAAATTAAATCCCTGAAATATAAAAGATTTTCTTTAAAAACATAATTTTCTTTGGACAAGAAGTTTATGACCCCAAAAACTTTGAAAATATTTTTATTAGCCAGTATGGTTGGTATATACACTATTTTTTTTTTGTTAATTTTTATGAATTTCTTGCTAAATTGAAATAATCTTTCAATTTTATTTATGTTGTAAGTCGGATAACTATTTATTAGAACAATTTTATTATTTTTTGGGATTTTTTTTTTATAAAAAAAATTAATTATTATATAAATTATTGTTTGAAATATAATGCAGTGAAAAAAATTAATTAAATTTTTATTATCATTTCTATTTTTATTTAAATGAACTTTAATCCTTTTCTCTCTAAAATGTAACTTGATAAGATCATAAAGTTCGATAGAGCTTGTTATAATCTTAATATTACTAATCTTAATTTTTTTAATTGTTTCTAGCACGCATATAGTATCAAAAATTTTGGAAAAATTTGGATTTCTACTAGCTGGTGTTGAGACCCACCAGTCTATATCATTAGAAAAAGGTTCACTTATTTTTCCGATCCAATTAGTGTATTTTTTTCTTAAAATAACATAATTTTTAAAATATATTTCTCTAATTTTTTTTGGAAACTCATCTTTTTTCCCGTCTACATCCCATATTAAATCTTCTTTTAGATGCATCTTAAATATGGTTTCTCAATAAAATTTTTTATCTGTTTTTTTTTTGAATACTTAAATAAAAAAGATGTATTTTTTACAAAATTTCGACCTACTGCAATTAAATCTATTTTTTTTTGTTTGATGGCATTTTCAGCAAAAGACAAGTCTTCTAAGTGACCCGAAGTTCTGATTGCCATTTTAGTTGTTTTTTTAATTTGTTCAGCAAATTTTAATCTAAAACCTTTATAAAATTTTAGATTTGTTTTGGTTAAAATACCTCCACTTGATATACATAAATAATCAAATCCAATTTTATTCAAACTTTTTGCCAAATAAATTGAGTCTTTTATACCAATACCATTCTTAAGATGATCAGTTGCTGTAATTCTAGCACCTAAAATTTTATTTTTTGGCCAAGTTTTTCTAACTTCTTTTGCAATTTCTAATGCGAATCTACATCTGTTTTCTAAATTACCTCCATACTCATCTTTTCTTTTATTAGAAATTGGAGATAAAAATTGATGGATGAGGTATCCATGGGCCATGTGGATCTCTATTCCGTCAAAACCTGTTTTGTTTGCAAGGCTAGCTGTATTGATAAATTCTTTGATAATTATCTTAATTTCTTTTTTAGAAAGACTTTTTGGTACAGGCCAATATTTATCTTTTTTAATTGATGATGCCGAATAAGTTTGCCACTTTTTTTTATTTTTTAAAGCTGTATTTGATTTTTTCCAGGGAATCTCAGAAGAACCCTTTCTACCGGAGTGAGATATTTGTAATCCTATCAATGATTGTTTTTCATGTGATCTTAGAAAATTAAGCAAATCTTTAAATTTTTTTTTTTGCCTCAAGTTATTCAGACATAAATCAGCATGAGTAATTTTTCCATTATTACTTACAGCAGTTGATTCCAGCATAACCATTGCTGCGCCAGACTTTATTAGTTTTAACAAGTGAACATAATGCCATTTCGATGGCGATCCATTTATTCCAGAATATTGGCACATTGGAGAAACTATGACTCTATTGCTTAAATAAAATTTACCTAATTTAAGTTTATTAAAAATCATCTACTAAATACAAATTCATTATGTGGGTGAAAAACAGCTTTAGGGTACGACCAGTAAGTTTCTATAAAATAAAGATTTAATGCCTTACCTAGTTTTGGAAGATGGGAAACTCCATCACTATCAATCATTGAATTAAATGGTGTTGCAAATCTAAGCCATTCTCCAGTTGGTTGCTCAAGGTAAAGTTCCCGACAAATTAAAGCAAATAAGGGGTTCACTAACTTAAATCCTTTTTTCTTTGAAATTTTATAAACTTTGTTTAATTCAGTTGGTTTTTTGATCCCCAAATCTTTTAAAGATACTCTATATAAGATCATAGGAAGTTTTATTTTTTTGTTCTTAAAATTTTTATTTAAAAAAATATCATCTATCCATGGACTAGTTTTAAATCCCTTTTTTTTTAAAGCTTTAATCAAATCTACTGAATTATTAAGCTTGATTTGCTTTATAATTTTCCATTCTTTCATGATCTATTTACCAGCTGTCCAACCACCATCTGAAATAATTGATGTTCCAGTTATAGAATTTGCTGCTTCTGTAGTTAAAAAGTAGGCAATGCCAGCTATTTCTTTAACTGTTGAAAATTTTTTTAGTGGTATTTTATTTCTTATAATATTTAATCTTTTTTTTGTTTTACTTAGTTCCTCTAAATTTACTATAGTTTTAGTAGGAGCTATTGAATTAACTTTTATTCCATATTTTGCAAGGTCTAGAGCCATTGATTTTGTTAGACCCTCTAAACCAAATTTAGTCATACAGTAAGCTGATCTATTATATGCAGCTGTATGTCCAAGTTGTGAGCTTATGTTAATAATATTACCCTCAATATTTTTCTTAATCATTTTTTTTGAAAAAATTTGGGAAATTTCAAAAATTGACTTCAGGTTAACATCCATAATATTATCTAATTCTTTCCTGGAAACATTTGTAAAATATTTAGTATTAGCTACAGCAGCATTATTTATCAAATTATTCACTTTTGGAATTTTTTTATCCAATGATTTAACAAAATTTCTATCTTTTAAATCTCCGACTAAAATAGAATAATCAATTTTTTTTTTACTTAAAATTTTGATTAATTCTTTTTTTTGTTGTTTTTTTTGAATTAACAAAAATAGAATATGGTTTTCTTCTCCAAACTTAATAGCTATTTCTTTTCCAATTCCTCTCCCTGCACCAGTTATTAAAGTAATTTTTTTCATATAAAATTAATTAGGTGTATAAATATCATTCCAAGCATTTGCGTGTTTTTTTCCTAGTATAGTACCCTCAGCATTACACATCGTACAAGGATTATCTTTTCTTTTTCCATTAATCAAATTTTTTCTATACTTGTTCATTATTTTCCCATCCCATATGTCAAAAATATGTTCTTGCATCATATTCCCCATTGTAACTCTTCTTTGCCAATCCTGAGGGCACAAGAAAATATCTCCATTCCAATCAATTAGAAATTGGTAAGAAGGATAGAAACACTTTGTGTATTTTCCAACTTTTTCTTGGTCCCCAATAGATATTGAGCCTGCTCTATTTGTAAGTTTAAGACCATAATCCTTTTTAGCATCATACCACCTATCTCTTAATATCACAAAATCATCTGGAACTTTTGCTTCTAGTGCCATTTTATTAAATTTTTCTATCTGGTGCTCTCCGTCATACATGCTTATCAATAACTTATTTACATTATTGGCATAAAGATCTCTAATTTTTTTTGCATTAAGAGTGTCTCCATTTGTTACAATTTCAACAAAAGATACTTCTGATAATTTTTTTGAAATAATATTAATGTCTTTATGTAGCATTGGCTCACCATAGCCGCATAGCACAACTGAGCCTCTATATTCAATTTCTTTTAATTCTTTACATAATTTATCTATTAAGGATAGTTGCATTTTTTGATAGGTGTCTGGTGCAACTTTTGGATCAGATTTTGGACAAAATGAACAGCTTCTATTGCAAACATCAATTAAACTTAATTCAATCCAACTTGGTATTGGTTTTTCTTTAAAAGTTGATAAAATATCGTCTACTTTTACTGTTCTTCTTTTAATATTAATTTGAATTGTTTTAAATAAAGGTTTCGTTCTTGTCTTATTTTCTTTAATTTTTTCTTTAGGTTCTAAATTAAAATTGTCGCTATTATGACCGATTAAAGAATTTTTTATTGGCTCAATATCTTTTTCAAAATTTTTTATTGGCTTAATTTTGTTTTCAATAATTAGAGTGTCATACTCCTTCATAGTTCTTTTCATAAAGTCGATAGCTAGCTTAGCTTTTTTTGAAATTCCCAGTGGAGTTAATACATATAAATAATTTAATTTTTTTTTATTTTTTTTAAAGTTTTTAATTTTTATTAGACCTTTTTTTTGTAGCTCTCTTAGTGAATAGTTTAATTTTCCCAAACTAAATCCTAGCTCTTTAGAAAGTTCTCTTTGAGAAACATCTGGTTTTTTTGCTATTTTTCTTAATATTTCAAAATCGTTGTTATTTTTTTTTAAATTGTTCATTTTTTGAACGATATAGTTCAATTTTTATACTGTAAAGTTTTATTTGACAAAATAAATAGATCAATTTTGCTCTAATTAGATGCATACATTACTCACCCATATTTAATAAAGACCCTTTTTTCCTAGCTTGTGAAAATGAGTAATAAAATAACGATATACCTATAATTAGGTAAAAAGCATTTAAGTAAAAAGCATATAAAATATTTTTATAATCAACAATATTATTCACCAATATACTTCTTGCCTCTTCAAAGATGTAGACTAGTGGCAAAGCCTTAGCTATGTTTTGAAAAAATTCAGGTAATATTTCAATTGGGTAATAAATGCATCCAAGAGGTGCCAACAAAAATAATGAAGACCAAGCTATATTTTCAAATGAAGGCCCAAATCTCAATAATCCAGCCGAAACAAACAAACCAAGAGTGATGCCAAAAATATAGAGACTTAAGAATAAAAATAATAGTGGCATTCCAAGATTCAAAATAGATATACCAAATAGAGGAGAGGTAATTAAAATTGCTGGAACTAAACCAATTAAGGTCCTTATAAGTGCTGTAAAAATTAGAGAAATAATTATTTCACTTATTTTCATTGGGGCAATAAATAGATTGGTGAAGTTTCTACTCCAAATTTCTTCTAAAAAGGACATATTAAAACTTATACTTGACCTAAATAAAAAATCGTAAAGTATTGCACAGGTTAAAATTACACCAATTGTATTGTTATAATATTCACTATAAGTAGAGAAGAACTTAGAAATGAAGCCCCAAAGTATTATTTGTATAGTAGGCCAGTATATAAGATCAAGTACTCTAGGAAATGAACTTTTTATTAAAAAAAAATGTCTCAAAAAAAGACCATACATTCTATTAAAATTCATTTTCACTCCTAGCAAGTTTTAAAAAAACCTCTTCAAGATTATTTCTACCGTGTTTATTTATCAGCTCTACAGGACTACCTTGATCGATGATGGTTCCATTTTTCATCATCATTATGGATGAACACAATCTTGTCACTTCATCCATATTATGAGAAGCAAGTAATATTGATATTTTTTTTTCTTTTTTATAATCTTCTAAAAATGTTCTTATAAAATCTCCTGTTTCAGGATCTAGTGAAGCTGTTGGCTCATCTAATAATAAAACGGTAGGGTCATTAATTAAGGATTTAGCTAAACTTACTCTATTTTTTTGTCCCGATGATAGCTCACCAGTTATACTGTTAATAAACTTATTCAGTCTAAGTTTAGTTGAAAGATATTCAATTCTTTCTAATAAGTTTTTTACATTGTATAATTTTCCATAAACAATCAAATTTTGTTTTACAGTTAATTTTTTTGGTAACTCAATATATGGAGAAATGAAATTCATCTTATGTAATAAATTAATTCTATGATTTTCAATATCTTTTCCATTAACTAAAACTTTACCACTAGTTGGTTTTAGTAATCCAAGTATCATGGCAATTGTAGTAGTTTTTCCACAACCATTTGGACCTAGTAGTCCAATGATTTTACCTTCTTCAACTTGAAAATTTATATTATTAACTGCTGGCTTTTTTTTATAAGTTTTAGAAAGATTAATTACTTCAATAGAATTAGACATTTAATATTTTGAAGCTCTGTTTAGTCGATCATTTATTGTTTTACCCATTCCTTTATTAGGAATTTTTTCAACTGCAATTGATTTATAGCCTTTATTTTTAATTTTTCTTAAGTAAGAATATAGATTTTTAGCAGCTTCAATTAGGTCTTTTTTTTTACTTAAATAGTAATAATTGTTTAAATTAATTTTTCTCTTTTTTATTAATAGAAATGCTTCATTTTTTTTTGGTTTTTTTATATTAGTTTTTAAAGGAATTCCAGGAGAGTAATGAAGTCTAGACTGTCCTGGAGCAATTTTTTTTTTAGGATCTGTCATTATATTAATTCTTTTTTTTAAAATTTTTTGTATTTTTAATGAATCAATTCCACCCAATCTTACTATTGTTGGTTTATTAGTGAGGTTAATTATTGTTGATTCCACTCCAACACTACATTTGCCACCATTCAAGATATATTTAATATTAGATCCAAATTCTTCTTTAACATCTGAGGCTTTAACGGAGCTTAATCGAGAGGTAATATTAGCACTAGGAGCAGCTATTGGATAATTTAATTCTTTAAGTAGTTTTTTAAAAATTTTATGTTTTGGGAATCGCACGGCTAGATTTTTTTTATTATTAGTTACATATTTAGAAATTTTAGAGTTTTTTTTCATTTTTAATATGTAAGTAATTGGACCTGGAGAAAGTTTTTTATGAAGTTTAATAAAATTATCATTTATGAAACAATCTCTTTCAAGGGAATTGATATCTAAATAATGAACAATTAGAGGGTTATTTATAGGTCTTTTTTTTAATTTAAATATTCTTTTAACTGCCAAATTAGAATAAGCATTTCCAGCCAATCCATAAACAGTTTCAGTGGGAACGCCAATACAGTAATTTTTATCAAGGTATTTTTTAGCTTTTTTGATATTTGATTGATTAAATTTCATGTATTAATAATTACTATTATATGAAAGAAAAAAATTTACCACTTGATAATAATACCCAGTCTCTTGAAGAACTCACAAATGAAGTAAATAATATTATCGAATCTTTAGAGAAAACAAAAGACCTTCAAAATTCTATGAATAGTTATCAAGAGTTATTGAAATTAAATAATCTAATTGAAAAGAAGTTTCAAAAAAACTCAAAAAAAATTAATGAAGAAACAAAGCAAAAAATTACAAATATAATTAGTAAAAAAGATGCAAAATAAACTTACCAAAATTGCAAATGACACTAATTTATTTTTAAAAAATTTTATTCAAAAACAAAAAAAAACAGAACTAGTCTCAGCCATGAACTATGGTTTATTTCCTGGGGGTAAAAAAATTAGATCTAAAATAATATTAGACATAGGGTCCTTGTTTAGAATTGATTATAAAACTTTGATTATTATTGGTGCTGCAGTGGAATGTATTCATGCTTACTCACTTATTCATGACGACTTACCCTGTATGGATAATGATGTGTTGAGAAGAGGCAAACTATCTACTCACGTTAAGTTTGGTGAGTCCACAGCTGTACTGGCTGGTAACTCACTTTTAACAATGGCTTTTGAAATTTTAACAAGCAAAAATTTAAAGATTAATGAAAAAATAAAAGTTAATTTAGTTAAAAAATTATCTGAATGCTCAGGTCATCTTGGAATTGCAGGTGGTCAATATTTAGACCTAAGTTATGAAAAGCAAAAAATTTCTAAAAATAAAATAATTGATATGGAAATAAAAAAAACTGGAAAGTTATTTAGTTTTTGTTGTATGGCTCCTGCAATTATTAAAAAAAAAAACACTAGAGAAATTAATTATTTTGGAAATATAGGAGCTAATATTGGACTTTTATTCCAGATAGCAGATGATTTAATTGATTTTAAGAGTCCCTCAAAAGTTGCAGGAAAAAAAACAGGAAAAGATAAAAAAAAAGGAAAAGCTACTTTAATAAGTTTACTCGGTTATAAAAATGCTATTAAATATAGTAATAAAATTAAACTAAAAATTATTAAAGACTTAAATAAATACAATGCAAGTTTAAGTGATATTACTGAAACGTTAAATTATATTTTGACTAGAAAAAAATGACCCAAAATTACAAATTTTTAAAAGATATAAACTTTCCATCAGACTTAAAAAAAATTTCTGAAAGTGACTTAAAAGAACTTGTTAATGAAGTTAGAAAAGAAATGATTGCTGCTGTATCTGAAACAGGGGGTCATTTAGGAGCAGGATTAGGAGTGGTGGAATTAACAGTTGCTTTACATTACGTGTTTGACACTCCAAATGATAAGTTAATTTGGGATGTTGGACACCAGAGCTATCCACATAAGATTTTGACTGGAAGAAAAAATAAAATTAAAACTTTAAGACAAGGAAATGGGTTATCTGGATTTACTAAAAGATCAGAAAGTGAGTATGATCCTTTTGGCGCTGCACATAGCTCTACATCTATATCTTCGGCACTAGGAATAGCTGAAGCTAATAAATTATCTAACAAATCAACCAATGTGATTGCTGTAATTGGTGATGGGGCAATTAGTGCAGGTATGGCTTACGAAGCAATGAATAACGCAGGTGCTTCAAAAACTAAGATGATTGTTATTTTAAATGATAATGACATGTCAATAGCTAAGCCGGTTGGTGCGATGAGAACTTATTTGGCAAAACTGCTTTCTGGAAAAATTTACTTTAGCTTAAGAGAAACTTTCAAATTAATCACTTCAGCTTTTTCAAAAAGATTCAGTGCAAAAGCTGGAAAAGCAGAAGATTTTTTACGATCAGCTGTAACGGGTGGAACAATGTTTAATTCCTTAGGTTTTTACTATGTTGGTCCAATAGATGGGCATGATTTAAATAGTCTTCTCCCCATACTTAAAAATGCTAGGGACTCAAAACATGAAGGTCCAATAATGATACATATAAAAACACAAAAGGGCAAAGGTTACTCGTATGCTGAAAAGGCAAATGATAATTATCATGGTGTATCAAAATTTAATGTTATAACTGGTGAACAAGTAAAAAGTGGATCAAATATTCCTGCATATACAAAAGTATTTGCCAATACATTGGTAAAACATGCTCAAAGAGATAGCAAAATAGTAGGAATTACTGCAGCGATGCCAGGTGGTACAGGTATGGATATTTTTGCTAAAGAATTTCCTAAAAGAATGTTTGATGTAGGAATAGCAGAACAACACGCAGTTACTTTTGCAGCAGGTTTATCAACAGAGGGTTTTAAGCCTTACGCTGCAATATATTCAACTTTTTTACAAAGAGCTTATGATCAAGTTGTTCATGATGTTGCTATACAAAGTTTACCTGTAAGGTTTGCAATAGATAGAGCTGGTTTGGTTGGAGCTGATGGCTCAACGCATGCAGGATCATTTGATATAACCTATTTGTCTACTCTGCCTAATTTTATAGTCATGGCAGCAAGTGATGAAGCTGAGTTAGTAAAAATGATTAATACATCTGTTGATATTAATGATAAACCGAGTGCAATCAGATACCCCAGGGGGTCTGGCGTTGGACTTGAGCTACCTTCTATTGATGAAAAGATCGAGATTGGTAAAGGAAAAGTTGTTCAAAAAGGTGAGCAAGCTTGTATTTTGAGTTTAGGAACAAGACTTGAAGAATGTAAATTAGCAGCTGAAGAATTAAAAATTAAAGGGGTTTCAACAACAATTATTGATGCAAGATTTGCTAAACCTCTTGATCAAGAACTTATTTTAAAATGTGCAAGAGAACATGAGGTAATGATTACTATAGAAGAAGGATCTATAGGTGGTTTTGGCTCCCATGTTAAAAATTTATTAGCTGAAAAAGGTATATTCGATAAAGGTTTAAAATTTAGATCAATGACACTTCCTGACATTTTTATAGAACAAGATAATCCAAAAAAGATGTATGATATTGCAGGTCTTAATGCCACTCAAATTTCAAAAAAAATTTTAGATATTTTATTTTCAAAAGATTCTATAAAAGTAGTAAAAAATTAAACCTTGTCGATAATTAGCTACATTGAGCTTTATTCATTAAATAGTGATCTAGTAGAACACAATTCATCATTGCTTCACCAACAGGTACTGCACGAATACCAACGCAAGGATCATGTCTTCCTTTGACAGAGATAGTGGTATTTTTACCAAATTTATTGATAGTTTTTCTCGTCGTTAAAATTGAAGAGGTTGGTTTAACAGCAAATGAAGCTACAATTTCTTGACCAGTTGAAATTCCGCCTAAAATCCCACCTGCATTATTAGAATTAAATTTTAATTTTTTACCTTTTTGAGAAATTTCATCTGAATTTTGTTCTCCACTTAATTGTGCAGAATTCATTCCAGAACCAATGTTTACACCTTTAACAGCGTTGATGCTCATCATCGCTGATGCAATGTCCATGTCTAATTTAGAGTATATAGGTGCACCAAGCCCAACAGGAATTCCTCTAGCTCTAACCTCAATGGTTGCACCACAAGAAGATCCAGATTTTCTCACATTTAATAAGTATTTTTCCCAAAGTTTTAACATTGATTTATCTGGACAAAAAAATGGATTTTTTTTAATAGTTTTATCATTCCATTTTTTTATATCACAACCTAAGATTCCTAATTGAGTAACAGCACCCATAACTTGAAATTTTTTACCAAGTTTTTTTTCTAATACTTTTTTTGCTATTGCACCCGCAGCAACTCTAGCGGCTGTTTCTCTGGCAGATGATCTTCCCCCACCTTTGTAATCCCTTATTCCATATTTTTTAAAATACGTAAAATCAGCATGTCCTGGTCTAAATTTATCTTTGATATTCTTATAATCTTTAGATTTCATATCTTGGTTATAAATAATTAATGAGATAGGGGTTCCAGTTGTTTTACCGTCAAACACTCCTGATAAAATTTGAACTTTATCATCCTCTTTTCTTTGAGTTGTAAATTTTGATTGTCCCGGTTTTCTTCTATCTAATTCAACCTGAATATCTTGATCCTTGATGTTTATATTGGGCGGACAACCATCAATTATACAGCCTATAGCTGGTCCATGAGATTCACCCCATGTTGTGAATCGAAATAGCTTTCCAAAAGTATTAAATGACATTATTTATATTATATAGATTATTTTGTTAAAATTATGAATCAAAAAAACTCATTAGGGCTTAATAACTGCTTTTTAGAACTAAATGATCCAATCGATCTGTTTAAAGTTTGGATGGAAGAAGCTAAAAAAACTGAACCAAACGATCCAAATGCCCTAGCGTTAGGAACCTCTGATCAAAATAACTTTCCATCAGTTAGAATGGTCTTATTAAAAAACTTTAATAAAGAAGGATTTGTATTTTACACTAATTTAAATAGTCAAAAAGGAAATGAACTGAAAAACAATCCTCAAGCTTCAATGTGTTTTCATTGGAAGAGCCTATTAAGACAAGTAAGAATTAATGGAGTAGTAAAGAAATTATCAGATCAAGTTGCTGATGAATATTATAAAACTAGAGGTTATGAAAGTAGAATTGGTGCTTGGGCCTCTAAACAAAGTTCTATTTTAAGCAAAAGAAGTGATCTTTTAAAATCCATAGAGGATTATAAAAAAAAATTTAATGATGAATCAACAGTTCCAAGGCCAGACCATTGGTCTGGTTGGAATTTAATTCCATCTAATATTGAATTTTGGTTAGATGGAGATAATAGAATTCATGAAAGACTTAAATATATTAAAGATAGAAATGGTAATTGGAGTAAATCTTTATTGAGTCCTTAAAAACTTCTTTCCAAGCTAAATGAAGTTAAATTTTCTAAAACTTTTTTTTCATCACTATCTTTAAATACAGTTAAAGAGTTTGATGCAAGATTGATAAAGTGTTCAGCTTTTTTATAGCACTCTTTGATGATATTATATTTTTTAATAAGTGTTAAGGTAAATTTTAAATCATCATCTGATCTAACATCTTCTTTAAAAATATATTTTAATTTTTCTTTTTCTAGGGTTGTTACTTTTTGAAATAATAAAATTACTGGCAAGGTCACTTTACCTTCATAAAAATCTTTACCTATTTTTTTACCAAAAACTTTTAGATTAGAATTGTAGTCTAAAGTATCATCGGCAATTTGAAATGTTAAACCCAAATTCTTTCCATAAAATTCTAAAGCTTCCTTTTCTTTTGACTCTGAGTTAGATAAAATTGCACCCACTTTTGTTGCTGCAGAAAAAAGCTCAGCTGTTTTGGCTGTAATAATTTTGAAATAGGTTTCTTCAAGCATGTCTATCTCACCTTTGTGCTGAAGTTGCAGTACTTCTCCCTGAGCAATTTTTGACGATGTTGAAGATAATAATTTTAAAACTTCTAAATTTCCATCCTCAACCATCATCTCAAAACATCTACTTAAAAGATAGTCTCCAACTAATATTGATGAATGATTTCCCCAAATTGAGTTTAAAGTTTTTTTACCTCTTCTTACATTTCCAGTATCAATTACATCATCATGCATTAAAGTGGCACCATGTATCATTTCAACACAAGCTGCTAGATTGATATCACGTCCTCCCTTTGTATACCCACATAATTTTGCAGCCCCAAGAGTCAAAAGAGCTCTCAACCTTTTCCCCCCAGTGTCAATATGATAATCTGTCATTTTTTTCACCAGATCAACTTCACTTAAAAGTTTTGATTGAATTTTTTCCTCAACTAAAACTAATTTTTCATCTACTGAATCCTTTAATTGAAAATAAGAATTATCTATTTGGTCTCTAAGTTGAACAACAGTTCCCATAAAAAAATAAGGTAGTATAATTAAGTTATATTTATTACTTATCAATTGACGCACCTCAATCTTCAACTATAAGTAGGCTTTATATTAAATCAAAAATTCTATAAGGATTAACAATGTTCTCTTTTTTTAAAAAGAAAAAAATAGTCGCTCATATCAAGCTAAATGGTGTGATTGGTAATGCAGGGAAGTTTAAACAAGGTATAGATTTCTCAGGCCAAGAGGAGATTATTAAAAAAGCATTTTCACTAAAAAAAGCAAAAGCAGTAGCAATTACTATAAATTCACCAGGCGGATCACCAGTACAATCTCACTTAATTTATAAATTTATAAAAGAACAAGCGAAAAAGAATAAATTGAAAGTTTTAGTATTTGCCGAGGATGTTGCAGCTTCAGGTGGATACTTAATTGCTTGTGCAGGAGATGAAATATATGCAAACTCAAGCTCAATTATTGGATCTATAGGAGTTATATATTCATCTTTCGGTTTCACTGAACTTATAAAAAAAATTGGAGTTGAAAGAAGAGTTCATACAGCTGGAAAAAATAAAAGTTCTTTAGACCCATTTCAAGAGGAAAAAAGTGAAGATATTGAAAGACTTAAAAGTATTCAGTTAGATCTTCATAAAGATTTTATCCAAGTCGTAGAGGAAAGTAGGGGAACTAAGCTAAAAAAAAGTGGTATTGAATTATTTTCTGGTGAATTTTGGTCTGGAAGTAAAGCAAAAGAATTAGGATTAGTTGATAAACTAGGAAACGCAAATGAAATCTTAAAAGAAAAATTTGGGGAAGATGTTGTTATTAAAAAATTTGAAAAATCTAAAGGTTGGTTAAGTAAAAAATTTTCTTCATCACATAATCAAATAGATCAATTTGCAAATATTTTAGAGGAAAGATCTATCTGGCAACGATATGGCTTCTAAAAAAAAATTTTTAAAACCTAAATTTCAAACATTTCAAGATACAATTTTGAATCTACAGAAATATTGGAGCAAGCAAGGGTGTGTTATTTTACAACCTTATGATATTGAGGTTGGAGCTGGAACCTTTCATCCTGCAACTACTTTAAGATCGTTAGGTTCTAAGCCTTGGAAAGCAGCGTATGTGCAACCATCAAGAAGGCCAACCGATGGAAGATATGGAGATAATCCAAATAGATTACAACATTATTATCAGTTCCAAGTTTTAATTAAGCCGTCTCCAATAAATATTAAAAAACTTTATTTAAATAGCTTAACAATAATTGGCATAAATTATAAAGAGCACGATATTAGATTTGTAGAAGACGACTGGGAGAGTCCAACCCTGGGAGCTGCAGGACTTGGTTGGGAAGTTTGGTGTGATGGAATGGAAATTACACAATTTACCTACTTTCAACAAATGGCAGGTATTGAATGTAAACCTGTTTCAGTTGAGATCACTTATGGGTTAGAAAGAATTTGCATGTTTACACAACAAAAAAAAAATGTTTATGATTTATTATGGAATGATGAAGGAGTAAGATACGGAGATGTATTTCTTCAAGCTGAAAAAGAATTTTCAGCTTATAATTTTGAACATGCAAATACAGATAATTTATTTAAAATGTTCGATATGCTAGAGTTAGAGGCCAAATCCTTAGTAGAGAAAAAAATATCACTACCCGCATATGACCAATGTTTAAAAGCAAGCCACGTATTTAATATTTTAGACTCAAGAGGGGTTATAAGTGTAGCTCAAAGAGCAGGTTATATCGGACGTATTAGAAATATTACAAAAGTAGTTGCTGAAACTTGGCTAAGCAGTCAAATAAAATAATGTCAGAGTTTTTTTTAGAATTATTTAGTGAAGAAATCCCAGGAAATTTGCAGAGTAATTCAAGAGCACTTTTGTTAGAAAGTTTTCAAAAATTATTTGAAGAAAAACATATATCATTTAAAAAAAGTACTACTTACTCCACACCAAATCGGCTAATTGTATTATTTGAAGGTTTATCAAAAGAGATAACTCAAAAGGGAGAAGAGGTAAGAGGACCAAACATAAATGCACCAGAAAAAGCAGTTGAGGGTTTTTTAAGATCTAATCAAATAAATAAGAAAGATTTGTTTAAAAAAAAAATTGAAAAAGGTGAATTTTATTTCTTTAAAAGATTAACAAAAAAAATAAATACAATAGATTTATTAGAGGAACAGACGCCTATATTACTTAATAAATTGCAATGGAAAAAGTCAATGAGATGGGGAGATTTTTCGCTTAATTGGCCAAGACCTCTAAAATCAATATTAGCCATTTTTAATGGTAAAGCTTTAAATTTTAAATTTTATCATTTAACAGCCTCAAACACATCATTTATTGATAAAGAATTTGAAGAAAAGAAAAAAATATTTAAAAATTATAAAAGTTATAAAAATTTTTTTTATAAGTCAGGTATAATAATTGACCATATTTCAAGAAAAGATTTTATTAGAAAAGAAATTGAAAGAATATCAAAAAAGAAAAATTTTGTTGTAGAGTCTAATAATAAGCTTTTAGAAGAAGTGACAAATATAGTTGATCAACCAATTATCTTGATATGTAAATTTGATGAAAAATTTTTGAGTATACCAAAAGAAATTTTGATTATTACAATGCAATATCATCAAAAATATTTTCCAACATTTGACAAAAAAGGTAAAATTACTAACGAATTTTTAGTTGTTGCAAACAATAAAGATAAAAAAAATTATATAAAATTAGGAAATGAAAGAGTTGTAGAGGCAAGATTAAGCGATGCTCAATTTTTTTGGGAAAAAAATAAAGCACAAAATTTAGTCAAACAAGTATCTAAGCTTAAATCAATGAATTATTTTAAGGGACTTGGATCTTATTTTGATAAGATTCAAAGAATGAGAAAGCTTGGAGGGATGATTTCAGATGAATTGCTGATAAGTAAAGATCAAGTTGAATTGTCAGCTTCAATTTGTAAAGTTGATTTAATTTCTGATTTGGTTGGTGAATTTCCTGAACTCCAAGGTGTTATGGGTGGATATTTTGCTGAAGTTCAGGGATTTGATAAAGATATCTCGCTTGCAGTAAGTGAGCATTATCTTCCATCAGGACTTGACAGCAAAACACCAAAAAAACTATTTAGTATAGCATTAGCTTTGACAGACAAGATCGATACGTTGGTAGGATTTTTTGGAATTAATCAAAAACCAACAAGCTCTAAAGACCCTTACGCATTGAGAAGATCAGCATTGGGTATAATAAGATTATTAATTGATAATAACAAAGAATTTAATATTAAAGATCTTATAAATTATT
This sequence comes from Candidatus Pelagibacter sp., assembly GCA_028226735.1. The sequence continues at coordinate 8,857 of JAOIYV010000005.1, read as the reverse complement.
CAATTTCTTTACATAAAGACCAAGGGTTTGAATTTTCCAATGTTTCCTTGCAAAAAGAACTAATTGTATTTTTATTAGATAGATTAAAATACTATATGAAGGAAAAGGATATTCGTATTGATATTGTTGAAGCAAGTATTAGCTCACTTGGTGTAGACCATATGAATAAAATATTTCAAAAAGCATCTACTTTAAACAAAGTAATAAACAAACAAACTGGAGAAGATATTGTTTTAAGCTACAAAAGAGCATCCAATATACTAGACAGTGAATTAAAGAATGACGTGATAGAGTTATCAAATACAACTGACCCTGGTATTTTTAAAAATGATTATGAAAAAAGTTTATTGAAGAAGATTAATGAATTAAAAAAGTACTTTATAAGTATCAACAAGGACGAAAACTATAGTGAATCTCTCGCAAATTTAGCAGAAGCAAAAAAAGTAATTTTTGAATTTTTTGATAACGTAAAAGTTAATGATGAAGATAAAAATATTAAAAAAAACAGATTGGAACTTTTACAAATGTTATGTAGAACGTTTGATAATTACATAATATTTTCAAATATTGAGGCCAAATAGTGAATAAACTAGTTCTAAATTTTAAATCAAAAAATTCAAAAAAAATCAAAAATCCTAAAAATTTTCTAGGAGGAAAAGGTGCAAATCTTTCAGAAATGGGAAGAATGGGTTTGCCTGTCCCTCCAGGATTCACTATTTCAACAAGAGTATGTGATTTATTTTATAAAGATAAAAAAAAATTAAATACAAAAATAATTAATATTATTAAAAAGGAATTAAAAGTTATTGAGAAAGAAGTAACGAAAAAATTCGGAGACTTAAAAGATCCTTTGTTACTATCAGTTAGATCTGGAGCTAGAGTTTCAATGCCGGGAATGATGGATACAATTTTAAATCTAGGTCTCAACGACAAAACTGTAATTGCACTTGCAAATAAAACTTCCAATGTGAGATTTGCAAAAGATAGTTATAGAAGATTTATTCAAATGTATGGGAATGTTGTAATGGGAGTTGAAAGTTATTATTTTGAAGAATTAATTGAAAATTATAAATTAACTAAAGGTGTTCTTTTAGATACAGATTTAGATGAAAATGATTGGGAGGGCTTAATTAATGACTTTAAAAAAATTATTAAAGATCAAACCAAAAAAAATTTTCCCCAAAATGTTTATGACCAATTGTTTGGAGCAATCAGTGCTGTTTTTTTGTCATGGGAAAGCAATAGAGCAAAAGTTTACAGAAGATTAAATCAAATACCAGCTGAATGGGGAACAGCGGTTAATGTCCAATCAATGGTATTTGGTAATATGGGTGATGATTGTGCAACAGGAGTTGTTTTTACAAGAAATCCATCAGATGGAGTTAAGGAAGTTTATGGTGAGTATTTAATTAATGCTCAGGGAGAGGATGTTGTAGCTGGAACCAGAACACCACAATACATAACTAAAAAAGCTAGAAGAGATGCTGGTGCAATAGAAGATTCAATGGAAGAGTCAATGCCAAAAGTATTTATGCAATTAGATAAAATTTTAAGAGTTTTAGAAAAACACTATAAGGATATGCAAGATGTAGAATTTACGGTTGAAAATAAAAAGTTATGGATGCTTCAAACAAGATCTGGAAAAAGAACCTCAAAGTCTGCAGTAAAGATTGCAGTAGATATGGTAAAAGAAAAGTTAATTTCTAAAAAAGAAGCTGTATTAAGAATAGATCCAAACTCTCTAGATACTTTGCTGCACCCAACATTAGATGAAAAGAGCAAGATAGAAGTTATTGCTGGTGGGTTACCAGCCTCACCTGGAGCCGCTAGTGGAAAAGTTGTTTTTTCCTCAAACGAAGCAGAAAGATTGAACGGAATGATGCAAGATACAATTTTGGTAAGAGTTGAAACATCTCCAGAGGATATACATGGGATGCATGCTGCAAAAGGGATTTTGACGGCAAGAGGTGGAATGACAAGTCATGCAGCAGTTGTTGCAAGAGGCATGGGAAGACCGTGTGTTTCAGGATCAAGTGAAATCAATATAAATTATGAAGCTAAAACTTTTAAAACAGAATCAACTGAAGTTAAAGAAGGAGATATTATTACAATTGATGGTTCAACAGGAAGAATTATTTTAGGAGAAGTGCCAACTGTTAAACCTGAAATTTCAGGAGATTTTTCAAAATTAATGACTTGGGCCGATGGATTTAGAAAATTAAATGTTAGAACCAACTCTGAAACACCATTAGATACCAAAATAGCAAGAGATTTTGGAGCCGAAGGTATTGGACTTTGTCGAACTGAACATATGTTTTTTGATGAAGAAAGAATTTTATCAGTTAGAGAAATGATTTTATCTAAAACTGTTGAAGATAGAAGCAAAGCACTTGCTAAACTTTTACCCCATCAAAGGGAAGATTTTGTAGAAATATTTAAGATCATGAATGGATTACCAGTAACGGTGAGATTATTAGACCCGCCTTTGCATGAGTTTCTTCCTAAAACAGAAAAAGAAATTAATGATGTTGCAAAAATCGTAAATCTGCCTTTGAAAGAGATAGAGTCAAGAATTAATGAACTACATGAACAAAACCCAATGTTAGGACATAGAGGGTGTAGATTAGGAATTTCATTTCCAGAAATTTATGAAATGCAATGTAGAGCAATTTTTGAAGCTCTCTCTGAACTCAAAATTAAAAAAATAAAATCAGCATTACCTGAAATTATGATTCCATTAGTTTCAACTGAAGCCGAAATAAGAATTATGAGAGATTTAGTTGTTAGAATAGCTAAAGAGGTTCAAAAAGATAAAAACGTTAAAATTGATTATCTAGTAGGTACTATGATTGAGTTACCCAGAGCAGCGCTTAAAGCAAAAGATATTGCAAAACATGCAGACTTTTTTAGTTTTGGAACAAATGATTTAACTCAAACAACATTTGGCTTAAGTAGAGATGATAGTGGAAAGTTTTTAAATGATTATATTGAAAATAAAATCTTTTCTATTGACCCATTTGTATCTATTGACGATGGAGTAGGTGATTTAGTTGAAATTGCTGTTGAAAAGGGAAGAAAGCAAAACAAAAAAATAAAACTTGGAATTTGTGGAGAACATGGTGGTGACCCAAAAAGTATTCACTTTTGTGCAAATGCAGGCTTAGATTATGTCTCTTGCTCACCTTATAGAGTTCCAGTTGCTAGATTAGCTGCCGCCCAAGCTGAACTTTCTAAAAAAAAATAATATCGATGATTTAGATTTCTAGTTTAAAATCAACTGAAGGTGCACTATGAGTAATACTACCTATTGAAATTCTATCAACACCAGTTGCCGCAATTTTTTTAACTGTTTTTAAATTTACATTTCCGGAAGCCTCAGTTTCGTAGTATTTTTTAGCTATTTTAACACCTGCTTTAAGTGCTTTATTATTCATATTATCAAATAATACAGTATTAAATTTTAGACCCATTATTTGTTTGAGCTGATTTAAATTATCAACCTCAACTGTAATTTTTCTTCTTTTTTTATTCTTAATGGCAAGAGATACTAGAGTTTTAATATCAGAGCTTGCTACATGATTATCTTTAATAAGAAACTCATCACTTAGGTTAAACCTGTGGTTTGTACCGCCACCTAGTTTGACAGCATATTTTTGTATTACTCTTAAGGTTGGAATTGTCTTTCTAGTACAACAAATTTTACATTTTTTATTAACCAATTTAACGAATTGATTAGTTTTAGTAGCAATTCCGGAGATGTGACTTATAAAGTTTAGAGCAACTCTTTCACCAATTAGAATATTCTCAGCCTTACCCTCGATTATTGCAATTATATCATTTTTTTTAACTGTTGAACCTTCTTTTTTTTTAATAATAAACTTAATTTTTGCATCTATTAATTTAAATGTTTGTTTAGCAAACTCTAAACCAGAAATTATTGCTTGCTGATTAGAAATTAATTTAACTTTTATAATTTTTGTATTTTTAATTAAGTTTGAAGTAACATCACCAAAAGGATAGAGATCTTCATTCAAGGCACGCTTAACAGTATTTTTTATATAATCGTTGCTTAATTTAATTTGAGCCACTTTTATTATCTGCCGATTGCAGCCATTCTTTCAACGGGAATTCTTGCTTTTTCTATTGTCTCTTTATCCATTATGATTTCACCAGTTTCATTCTCTAGGCAATCTAATATTTTTGGTAATGTAATTTTTTTCATATGAGGACAAAGATTACATGGTCTAATAAATTCAACATTTGGATTTTCTACCTGAATGTTGTCACTCATTGAACATTCAGTAACCATCATTACTTTTTTAGGTTGATTATCTTCCACGTACTTAATCATTCCACCAGTCGATCCTGCAAAGTCGCTAGCTTTAATTACATCTGGTGGACATTCTGGATGAGCTATTATCTTAATACCAGGATTTTTTGCTCTGATATCATGTATTTCTTTTTCATTAAACTGATCATGCACCATACAAATTCCTTTCCAGGCAATGATTTTAACATTAGTTTGAGAAGCAACATATTTTGCTAAATAATCATCTGGTAAAAAAATAACTTTTTTTACTCCAAGAGACTCTACAATTTTTACTGCGTTAGCTGATGTACAACAAATATCTGTTTCAGCTTTTACATCCGCAGAAGTGTTTACGTAGGACACCACAGGCACTCCTGGATATTTTTCTTTTAATAATCTTACATCTTTACCAGTTACTGATGATGATAAAGAGCAACCAGCAGCCATATCAGGAAGCAAAACTTTTTTTTCAGGACTCATCAATTTGGATGTTTCTGCCATAAAATGTACTCCTGCCATGACAATAATATCAGCCTTAGTTTTTGCAGCCTCTATTGCAAGAGCTAATGAGTCAGCAGCTACATCAGCAATACCATGATATATTTCTGGTGTTTGATAATTGTGAGCAAGCACAATTGCATTTTTTTCTTTTTTTAATTGATTAATTTTATGAATGTAAGGAGCATGAACTGACCATTCAATCTCAGGCATAACCTTTGATATCTTTTGATAAATAGGATCAGTCGCTATTCTTACTTCTGGTGTAAATTCCATACTAAAACCTATCAATTAGGTTGATATTTGTCATTCCTTATTATGCCACACTACTATATCCAATTTGGTATTTTTATTCTCAAAACTGCATTTTCACTTTTTAAATCAGCACCTTCTTTAAAGTTTTCATCCCGATATTTGATTAAAGCAAATGGATATTCATCATCAATTAATACTTTACCTATTTCAATGTTATTAGCATAAATTGGAGCATCTTTCGTTAAACTTCCACTTACTAATTGTATTGCTAACAGTCTTTTAGAAAGTTTATTCTTAAGTTTAATTCTAGCTGTATTTTCTTGCCCAACATAACAGCCTTTTTTAAAGTCTATTCCATTAAGTTCCTCAAAATTACACTCTATCCCAAATAATTTATTTTGCAGTTTATTCATTTCTTTTTGAGCAACTCCTAATTCATGACTTAATTTATAATATTCATTAACTGAAGAATCTTTTAAATCTAGTTTTTTTAGAGATAAATAAAGCTTTTCTAAATTTATAATAAGTCTTGCTCCTAATTCTTTATTTCTTGGATCTAATAAAATAGGATCTTCTCTATATTTTATAGTATTTCCAGGCTCATCTTTGGCCTCATCAAATTCTAGAAATTTTTTTCGATTAAATGCTGCAATTACAAATTCATTACTTAGATTCATAATTTCAACATCAGATCTAAGCTTATAAACACTAAGTTGCTTAAATAGAGCCTCAGATTGAGATTTTTCACAATCTATAAAGTATCCAGATTTATGTTTTACAATAATAAAAGCAAATAAAAACTTTCCTTGAGGAGTTAATAATGATGCAAAACAACTATTAGTTTCATCAACTTTATTAATATCATTACTAATTAAGTTTTGTAGAAAATCCTTTGCATCTGCTCCATTTATAAAGAGAATTCCCCTATCTTCTAAAATATATACATTTTGAATATTCATAATTGATTGATGCTGAAATATAATATAATTACTTTTTTCAAAAATGTTAGATCTAATAATTAAAAATGGCTCGTGCTACATAGATAAAGATCTTAAAGATCAAGATATTGCTATTAAAGATGGTAAAATTATAGAAATTGGTAAAATTAATAGTGAAACTAAAGAAGTTTTTGATGCTAAAGGACTAACCGTTTTACCAGGTTGTATCGATACACAAACCCATTTTAGAGAACCAGGTTCAACTGATACAGAGGATCTTCATTCAGGAAGTAGAGCGGCAATCGTTGGAGGAATAACAAGTGTTTTTGAGATGCCCAATACTAATCCACCAACTTCAAATAAAGTAGAGTTTCAAAAGAAATTAGATCTAGCAAAAAATAGAATGTATTGCAATTATGCTTTCTATTTTGGCGCAACAGCTGATAATGCAAATGAGTTGTCAGATTTGAAAAATTTAAAAGGCTGTTGTGGAATTAAACTCTTTGCGGGATCTTCAACTGGAAATCTTCTTGTTGCACATGAAGAAGATATTGAAAAAGTATTTCAAAGTAGTTCTAAAGTTGTTGCAGTTCATTCAGAGGATGAAGAGATTTTAAATAAGAATAAAAAGTTAATTAAAAATGGAGATGTGCATTCACATCCAATTTGGAGAAGTGATGAATGTGCTATTTCTTCAACGAGACGAATTGTAAAAATAGCTGAGCGATATAAAAAAAAAGCACATATTCTTCATATTACCACAAAACAAGAGATTGATTTTTTGTCACAACATAAAGGCGACATTACCTTTGAAATTACACCACAACACTTAACAATATATGCACCTGACTGTTATGAGAAACTAGGAACTTATGCTCAAATGAATCCTCCAATAAGAGATAAATCTCATTATGACAGATTATGGTATGGAGTAAAAAATAATCTTAATGATACAATTGGCTCTGACCATGCTCCACACTTAAAAAAAAATAAAGAAAAAAATTATCCAAATTCACCATCAGGAATGCCAGGTGTCCAAACTCTTATGCCAGTTATGTTAAATCATGTTAATGATGGCAGATTAAGTTTACAACAATTGATAAACTCTGTATGTGAAAATCCAGTAAAAATTTTTGGAATTAAAAATAAAGGTTATATCAAAAAAGGTTTTGATGCTGATTTTACCATTGTAGATATGAATAAAAAAATTTTAATTAAAAATGAAAATATTGAAAGTAAATGTGGTTGGTCGCCATTTGATGGATATGAATTTAAAGGGGCTCCGGTTTCAACGATTATATTTGGTAAAATTAAAATGAAAGATGGTAAAATTTTAGGAGATCCAGAAGGTAAACCATTAGCTTTTTAGAGGTGTTTAATTATTCACTGCTTGAAATCTATTTTAGTTATCCATTTAAGAACCAATTTTATTATTGTTTAAATGATATTTATACTTATAAATATAGATAAACTATTTTGATTAACTAAAATTTAATTTCATTAATGAAACTTTATAATATCCAAGATATTGAAAATTTTGAAATTGAGGATATTAAAAAAATTTATAAAAACCATGTAAGTTCTAGCCAAGTTAAATTGTTATCTAATTTTGACTTTGGTCATGATATTCCCCACCACTCGAAAGGACTTTATATTTTTACTAAAAATGGAAAAAAAATATTAGATTTCACAGGTGGTTTTGGAGTACTAAATCATGGGCACAATCATGACAGAATAATTAATGCCAGAATAAATTTTCAAAAAAAAAATAAAGTAGAGGTTCACAAAAACTATTTATGTCCATATTTAGCAGCTCTAAGTCATAATATTGCTCAAATTTTACCTGGAGATTTAGATGTATCTTATTTACCAAATTCTGGTGCAGAGGCAAATGAAGGAGCTATAAAGTTAGCTTACAAATACCATAATGGAAATAGGAAATTTTTATTACACTCTGATATTTCTTTTCATGGAAAATTATTAGGTACAGGAAGCATAAGTTATTCACCTGAAGTGAAATTTAAATTTCCAGGTATATCTAATACTGATTTTTTTAAATGGAATGACATACAAAGTCTTGAAGATAAGATTAATTATCATGAAAATAAAAAAGATGAGCCTGATATTTTTGCAATTATTATTGAACCATTTAGTGCATCAAGCCTTTTAGAGTGTTCAGAAAATTTTTTAAGAAGGTTAAGAGAAATTTGTGTTAAAAAAAAAATAATATTAATTTTTGATGAAATTTATACTGGATGGGGAAAAACAGGGGAGTATTTTTATTTTATGAAATATAATGATTTAGTTCCTGATATCTTAACCATGTCCAAATCTTTTGGAGGAGGAAAATCTTCAATATCATGCTTTACAACAACTAAAAAAATTTTTGAAAAAGCTTATGGAAATATTCAAGATAGTACAATACACTCAACTACATATAATGCATTTGGTGAAGAGTCAGTAACCGCATTAGAAGCTGTTAGTATTGCAGTAGAAGATAAATATCCTGAAAGAGCTAAACAAATAGGAAAAATTATAAATCAAAAATTAACCTATCTAAAAAATAAATACCCCAAAGAATTAAAAGAAGTTAGAGGTCAGGGCTGTTTACAAGGTATAATTTTTGATTCTGGTCCTAATCTTTTAAAAAAACTAATATCAGTCATACCATCAGATATTACTAAAGATGAGAGATTTATTAATAAGTTAATCACATCTTCTGTTATTAGCAACCTTTATACAGAATTTAATATTTTAGCATCCTTGGGACAAAATAAAGATATTTGTTTATGGATTTCACCTCCACTAATAGTTACTGAAGATGAGGTAAATTATTTTTTTGATTGTTTAGACAAAA
>JAOIYV010000049.1 GCA_028226735.1 Candidatus Pelagibacter sp. | reverse complement strand
ATGACAATGCAACACAAACTAATGTATCAAAAAATAGTTTTGTTTATGATTTTTTATCAAGTGTAAGACAAAAAATTAACGATCCCCTTGGTAAAAGGAAAAAATAAACTAACCAGCTATCACAGCTAACAACAACAAGGCTACAATATTTGTAATCTTAATCATTGGATTTACCGCTGGTCCAGCAGTATCTTTGTAAGGATCACCAACTGTATCACCAGTTACTGCAGCTTTATGTGCTTCAGAACCTTTTCCACCATGATTACCGTCTTCAATATATTTTTTAGCATTATCCCATGCACCACCACCTGCTGTCATTGAAACTGCAACAAACAGGCCTGTTATAATAACACCAAGTAACATCGCACCGACAGCTGCTAAAGCAGCAACTTGGCCTCCAATACTAAGAATTATAAAATATAAAACAATCGGAGAAAGCACTGGTAATAAAGATGGAATAATCATCTCTCTAATAGCAGCAACAGTTAATAGATCAACAAGTTTTGCATAATCAGGTTTTTGCTTTCGTTTCATAATTCCTGGAAATTTTTTAAACTGCCTTCTAACTTCTACAACAACAGCTCCACCTGCTCTTCCCACTGCTTGCATCCCCATTGATCCAAATAAATATGGAAGCATTCCACCTATCAATAATCCTACAACCACATAAGGATTTGATAAATCAAAAGTAACAACTATTCCTTCTAATTTAGATCCAGCGACATTTGAAAAATGTTTAATATCTTCAACATAAGCGGCAAATAAAACTAAAGCTCCTAAACCTGCTGAACCAATTGCATAACCTTTAGTGACGGCTTTAGTTGTATTACCTACAGCATCTAAAGCATCTGTAGTTTTTCTAACACTGTTAGGTAGTTTAGACATTTCAGCAATACCACCAGCATTGTCAGTTACAGGGCCATAAGCATCAAGAGCAACAACCATTCCAGCTAAAGCCAACATAGTTGTAACTGCAATTGCTATACCGTAAAGACCCGCAATTGAATTTGTAGCTAAAATTCCAGCAACAATAATTAATGCTGGTACAGCCGTAGCTTCCATAGAAACAGCTAATCCTTGAATAACATTAGTTCCATGTCCAGTTGTTGACGATTTAGCTATACTTCTTACTGGCCTATAATCAGTTCCAGTATAATATTCAGTAATCCAAATTAATAAGCCTGTAATTACTAATCCAATAATTCCACAAGTATATAAATTCATACCATTAAAAGTTTTACCGTTAACAGTATACTCACTTGCAAAACCAATTACATAATCAGTTACTGGATATAAAATTGCTAATGAAGCAACAGCTGAGACTACAAAGCCTTTATATAAAGCATTCATTACATTTTTACTTTTACCTAGTTTAACGAAGAAAGTCCCTAGTATTGATGTTAAAATACATGCACCACCGATTGTTAAAGGGTAAATCATCATATTTAAATCACCCACAAAAAATATTGAGGATAAAACCATTGTTGCAACAATTGTAACTGCATAAGTTTCAAATAAGTCAGCAGCCATTCCCGCACAATCACCCACATTGTCTCCAACGTTATCAGCAATTACTGCTGGATTCCGAGGATCATCTTCTGGGATTCCTGCTTCAACTTTACCAACTAAATCAGCACCCACGTCAGCACCCTTTGTAAAAATTCCACCACCTAGTCTTGCAAAAATAGAAATTAGTGAAGCACCAAAACCAAGAGCTACTAAAGCATTAACTATTTCTCTTTCAGAAATTCCAAACTTCAATAAAAAATAATAATAAACAGCAATAGCTAATAAAGCTAAACCTGCAACAAGCATTCCTGTTACTGCACCTGATTTAAATGCAACAGAAAGACCACTTGCTAACCCTTTTCTAGATGCTTCAGCAGTTCTAACATTTGCTTCAACAGAAACAAGCATACCAACATAACCTGCTATACCTGATAATGCAGCACCAATTAAATAACCTAAGGCAACCAAAGGACTGAATACAAAACCAATAATAACCAAAACAACGACACCAACCACAGCAATTGTTTTATATTGTCTTGCTAAATATGCCTTTGCACCAATTTGAATTGCAGATGCAATTTCCTGCATTTTTGCATTACCAGGACTTGAGTTAAGAATATTTTTACCTGTAAAATATCCATAAACTATTGAGAGAAATCCTGCTGCTATTGTATAAAGTAAAATTGTTTCTACTGATGTATTCATAATGCCTTTTTGGTTGTTTGGTTGTTAAATTTATTGTTATAAAGTCCGGACAATACAAAAAAGACTATAAAAGGCAATATTTAACTTACTAAAACTTATGTATATAACCTTTGTTTTTAAGGGTTATTACTGCATTATTGTGATCAATAATTGAAGATTTTATTGATTTATTTTTAATTAATCCAATTTTAGTAATTTTAATACCATGCTTCCTAGAAATTCTCTTGATGATTCCTCTTTTATTTTGTGAAGCTGTAAAAAGAACCTGATAATCGTCACCTCTAGAAATAAAGTTAATTTTTAAAAGTTTTTTATCATTTAAAACTTTTTCTAAATTTTTTGAAATTGGGACATTTTTTAAGAAAAGTTTATAGGATAATTTTTGATTATTTATCAATTTATTAAGATCTGATAAAAGACC
>JAOIYV010000048.1 GCA_028226735.1 Candidatus Pelagibacter sp. | reverse complement strand
TTATTATGAATTTGATCTATAAAATTTGTTATTATTGAATATTCAGAAAGAGACTTAAATTTAAACCAAACTTTTGGTGGTATAATTAATAATGATGGTTTTCGTCTATTAATAGAAAAAATTTTCTTTTTTTTCATTTGAAAATCCATCAAAGTAAACACAACAGAACCTAAAGGTACTGTAATTAGACAATATGTTTTTTTGTGAAGATTCCAACCTTTTGTGTATCCTTTCTTAATTTCATTAAAATAAACTTCTCCAAATTTGTTAAAATTTTTATTTTTTTTATCTAAATACTTAATTATATCTCCTGCAGGATTACTAATTTTTTTTAGATTAATTTTTTTTGCTTTTTTTAACATCTCTATAATATTTTGTTATTTGATTTATAGTTGCTTCTCTTGGACTTATTTTTCCTAGATATACTTCTCTGTACCAATCTACTGTTGCCTTAACACTTTGGCTTATAGAATAAAATGGGGCCCACTTTAGAATTTTTTTGGCTTTTTGTATGTTCAGTTGTAAATTTTTTTGTTCATAAAATTTAAAATTTTTTTTAACTTTTATTTCACCTGATCCCCAAATATCTGTGATTTTTTTTACAACCTCGTAAACAGATGTAACAGTATTCTTTTCTGATCCAAAATTCCATGACGATGAATATTTATTTGGATCCTTATATAATTTTTTAGCTAAAACTAAATAACCATTTAATGGTTCTAAAACATGCTGCCACGGACGATTGTATCCTGGGTTTCTTAGGTAAATCTTTTTTTTTGTTATTAAGGAATTAATTGTATCAGGTATTAGTCTATCAGGTGACCAGTCTCCTCCACCTATAACATTTCCAGCTCTCGCCGAAGCTATCCCTACTTTTTTTTCTTTAAAATAACTTTCTCTATATGCATTTATTATTATTTCCGCTGAAGCTTTTGAGGCACTGTATGGATCTGCCCCACCCAATCGATCAGTTTCTACAAAGCCTTTTGTAGAAAAATTATTAGCATAACATTTGTCTGAAGTGATGCACACAATTGACTTAATTTGTTTAATATCTCTAAGAATATTTAAAACATTCATTGTACCTGTTGAGTTAATATTTATTGTTGATAAAGGATCTTTGTATGATTGAAATATTATTGGTTGTGCCGCTAAATGAAACACAATTTGCGGCTTAAAATTCTTAATAATTTTTTTTAACTTTTTGTAATCTCGTATATCTGTGTATTTAAGAGTTATATCTTTTTTTAATTTTAATTGATTAAATAAGTTCTGATTTTTATTAGGTTTGTAACCTACTCCTAATATTTTGGCATCAAGCATTTTTAAAATTAAACATAGCCAGGCTCCTTTAAAGCCAGTTACACCTGTAATCAATATTCTTTTATTTCTATAAAATTTTAATAATTCAACCATTTTAATTTCTCTTTCTTAATTATTTTTTTTAAATTTTCTTTGTCTCTTACTGTATCCATACATTGCCAAAAACCTTTATGCTTATAACCAATTAACTTTTTAATTTTAGTTAGTTTTGATAGTGGTTCTCTCTCAAAAACAGTCTTTTTATTAGCAATATATTTAAATATCTTTTTATTTAACACAAAAAACCCTCCATTAATCCATCCAATGCCCGCTTGTGGTTTTTCTTTAAAGCTTTTAATTTTTTTTTTATCAAATTTGATCTCACCAAATCTTACTGGTGGATTAACAGCAGTAAGTGTAGCTATTGCCTTGCTTTTTAAATGTAATTTTAAAAGTTTATTTATATCGACATCTGACAGGCCATCTCCATAAGTCAAAAAAAAATTCTCACTTTTAATATGTTTTTTTACTGCCAAGATTCTTCCTCCCGTATTAGTATGAAGTCCAGTATTTATTACTTTAACTTTGAATTCTTTACTTTTTTCAAAATAATTTTTAATCATTTCATTTTTATAGCCAGCTGCTAATAAAAAATCATTATAACCAAATTTTTGATAAATTTTCATTACATGCCAAATAATTGGTTTTTTATCAATCGTTATCATTGGTTTTGGTTTATACTTAGTTTCATGGCCAATTCGTGTTCCAAGCCCTCCACAAAGAATTACAATTTTCATATTGTATTTAATTATTTTTTTTCATTTAAAATTTTAATCCTTAAATTATATTTTTAAAAAATCTGTAAAGATAAGGATTAATCCCATGTCTTAATTTACCAAAATAGAAATTTTTATTTTCAATTTTATATACTTCTTTAATTTTTGTTGTATTCAAATTATATATTAAAACAATTCTATTTGAAATACCGTTGCCTGAATATGCGTGCCAGGTAGTCCATTCTTTTCGTGAAAAAAAAACAGCTCTATTTTTTTTCCATTCAACTTGTTCTGGACTTTTGCCAAATCTGCTTTTATAAAATGATGTTCCAGAATTTTTTTCTGGTTCAATATAAATTACTCCACTCAATAATTTATTGGGCGTATCGTCATGTATGGGATAACTATAATTTGCACCTGTTTCAGCTAATACTAAATCAGTATACTCATATAACTTAGCTTTTTCAGGACTTAGCTCCTCTAAAATTTTGAAAACTTTTTCATGATAATTTTTATGAATTCGTAATATCAAATCCTCACTGATTGATTCACTTTTAACTTCTAGATTAGTATT
>JAOIYV010000047.1 GCA_028226735.1 Candidatus Pelagibacter sp. | reverse complement strand
AATTTTGGATCAAACAGCGGGCCCTTTTTTGTTTCATTCAACATATTTTCTGATGAGTAATGAATAGTGGCAGGGTCATATTTGTCTTTTTTTATTAAAACTTTAGCAAGTAATGCAACGTCCTCTACTGATCTGCCAAAAACCCCCACATGATCAAGCTTTTCTGAAGTTTTAAGCACCCCATTTCTAGAAATTAGTCCATAAGTTGGTTTATATCCAACAATACCACAATAAGAAGCTGGTCTAATAATAGAACCTCCTGTTTGAGTACCAATCGAAAGTGGTGCCATAAAAGAAGCTACAGCAGAGGCTGACCCACTGGAAGAGCCACCTGGAGTTCTTGTGTGATCATGAGGATTAGTAGTTTTTGAAGGTCCAAGATAAGCAAGTTCAGAAGTTGTAGTTTTTCCCATTACAATTGCACCAGCCGAAAGTAGTAAGTCAACTATTTCTGCATTTTGAGAATAAGATTTACCTTTTCTTATTGATGTTCCACATTCAGTTGGCATATCTACTGTGCCAATAATATCTTTTAGAGCAACGGGTATTCCATGTAATGGTCCCGTTGGTTTTCCAGACCTTCTATGCTCATCAGCTTCTTCTGCTTTTTCTAGTAAAGTCTTTTTATCAAAATGAACCCAAGCTTTTACATCTTTTTCAAAATTTTTGACTCGTTCAATATATTTTTCACAAACTTCAACCGATGTTAACTGAGCATCTTTTATCTTGGATACAATTTCTTCAATTTTTAATGAAAATATATCTGTCATTTTCTATCTAATTTGCAAACAGAGTTTCTGGCAACCATAGCGCAATACCTGGAAACATATACATTAAAAACATTGCAAATATTACAATTCCTAAGAAAGGCATAATTCCCGCAAATATTTCCATTAATTCAACGTTTTTAGATTGAACACCTTTAAGATAATAAGCTGACATAGCCATTGGTGGTGTCAAAAAAGATGTTTGAAGATTTAAAGCAATCAACATTGCAAAGAAATAAGGATTAACATCAAACACCTCTAACAGTGGTAAAAATATTGGCACAAATATAATTAAAATTTCTGTCCACTCTAATGGCCAGCCTAAAAGAAAAATTATTATTTGTGTAATTATCAAAAATTGCCAAGTCGTTATTTCAATTGATTTGAAAAAATGCTCAAAAACTTCATGTCCACCTAAATAAGAAAATACCGATGAAAAAGTCCAAGAGCCAATAAACAACCACATGATCATTGCAGTAGTTTTGGCTGTTAAAAATACGGACTCTTTAAAGCTTTGCCATTTAAGAGTTTTGTAAAACCAAGAGAGAAGTATTGCCCCAAATGCTCCTGCAGCAGCTGCTTCTGCAGGTGTTGCTATTCCTGCTAAAATTGTTCCAAGAACTAACATTATTAAACCAAAAAGAGGCACAAAAGATACCAAAACTTCTTTTAAAATTTCCGATCTAGGTGGGATATCTTCTGCAGGTGGTTTAGGAGCAATAGATGGATTTATCCAAGCTCTAGTTATTGCATACCCCATGTATAAACCAGAAAGTAATAATCCAGGAAAAATTGCTGCTGCAAATAATCTCAAAGGAGACAATTGAGCAATTACCGAATAAACGATTAACATAATGCTCGGTGGTATTAAAATTCCTAAACATCCCCCAGCACAAATAACTCCTGAAGCAAATTTTTTATCATAACCTGCCTTAACCATCGCTGGCCACGCAAGTAAGCCCATTAAAGTTACAACAGCCCCAATAATTCCTGTTGCTGTAGAAAATAATGTACAAGTTATTAATGCTGCTACCGCCATTGAAGCAGGCAGTCTGTGTGCTGCTAATCTAATTGCAAAAAATAATTTTGCTACTATCCCAGCTCTTTCAACTAAGTATCCCATAAATAAAAATAAAGGGACTGCAGTTAATACATTGTTGTCCATGACTGAATAGGTATTTTGAACAAATAGCTGAAATATTCTATTATCAAATATATGATCCATTAATGCTGGATCATAAAAAGCATAATATCCAAAACCTATGCCCATTGCCATTAAAGTAAATGCAATTGGAAATCCCAATAATACGGCAAATAAAAATATTCCCATCATTAAGATGGCAACTTCTGGATTCGTTAAACTAAATAACATCTTTCTGATCCTCGTCTTGTGCTGTTCTCATTAAAATTTTTTCAGTTTCTTCTGCAACAACCATTCTTGCAGGCCAATGTCCTGTTTGAATACAAATTATTGATCTAAAAACTTCGCTAATTCCTTGAATAATTAATAAAACGCCAGCTGCTGGTATCATAGATTTTACCATATAAATTTGTATTTGAGCTGGGCTACTCCAACTTGTTTCTTTTATTTTCCAAGCTAAAGCGGCATATTCATATCCATAAAATGCTAAAGCAAGCACTCCTGGGAAAAAGAAAATAAAATAAAGTATTAGATCTATCCAAGCTTGCTTTTTAGGACTAAATAATCTGTAGATAACATCCCCTCTAACATGAGATTCTGTTGCTAAGCAATAAGCTCCTGACATCATTAGAATTGCACCGTACATCTGCATACTAAAGTCAAAATTCCATAATGTTGGCTTATTAAATCCATAAGCCATTGTGACTTCATAAACTGTTCCACCCATTAAAATAACTATACACCATGAAAAGGCTTTACCCATCGATGTGCTTAAAGTGTCAGCAAATTTTATATAGGCTCTCATTGGTACTATAAATAAAAAACCTAAAATACATAATAACGATGATGAATATTTATGAATTAAAGGCTGATAAAAAATAGAAAGTG
>JAOIYV010000046.1 GCA_028226735.1 Candidatus Pelagibacter sp. | reverse complement strand
TTAAATAAAACTGATTATTTATTTGTTAGTGCTCCAGAAAATGTTGCATGGCTGCTAAATATTAGAGGATATGATAATCCTAACAGTCCAGTACCAAATTGTCGGTTAATTGTTGGAAGAAAAAATAAATTATTTTTAATTGCTAATAAAGAAAATGTTAAAAAAATCATTAAAGAAAAAAAAATTAAAAAAAAAGAATTTATAGACCCTGTTGATTTTAAAAACTTAATACATAAACTTAAAGGAAATAACTTTATTATAGATAGTAAATCATGCTCAATCTTTTATGAGAAAATGATTAAGACCAAGTTTAATATTGTAAAAAAAGATGATCCAATTTATAAATTAAAATCAATTAAAAATTCCATTGAAATTAAAAATATGATCAAAACACATGAAAAAGATGGGTTAGCATTAACAAGATTTATTTACTGGATTAAAAATACAAACAAAAAAAAGATAACAGAAGTAGAAGCACAGGACAAATTAGAGAAGTTTAGAAAGCGTAATAAAGATTATTTGTTTCCTAGTTTTAACACTATAGCAGGTACTGGCTCAAATGCTGCTATCGTTCACTATAGGGCAACTAAAAATTGTACAAAAATAATTAAAAAAAAAGATATATTTCTATGCGACTCAGGTGGTCAATATAAATACGGAACAACAGATGTAACTAGAACAATTTGTTTTTCTGAACAAAATAAAAATATAAAAGATACTTACACTAAAGTTTTAAAAGGACATATAGCAGTAGCTCTAACAAATTTAAAAAAAGATGATACTGGAAAAAAAATAGATAAAAGAGCTAGAAAGTTTTTAAAAAAAGATGGACTTGACTATGCACATGGTACTGGTCATGGAGTTGGTTTTTTTTTGAATGTACATGAGGGACCACAATCTATATCCAAACTAAATTCTATTAAGATGGAAAAGGGAATGATTTTAAGCAATGAACCAGGGTTTTACAAAAAGAATAGTTTTGGAATGAGAATTGAAAATTTAATTTATGTAAAAAAATTTAAAAATCATTTATTTTTTGAAAATTTAACATTCGCACCTATCGAAAAAGATTTAATAAACAATAAGCTTCTAAACAAAAAAGAGAAAAATTATTTATTTAAATATCATTTAAATATTTATGCAAAATACTCTAATTTTTTAAGCCAAAAAGAAAAAAAATGGTTAACTACTCTTATTTAACATCTTCATCCAATCATGCTGCGTTATAATTTTAATCTTGAGCTCTTTGGCATAATTAATTTTTTTTATAGTTGGTTTTTCACCGGTAATTAAATAATCAAGTTTTTTATTAACGTTATTAATTATTTTACCTGAATTTTTTTCAATTAAAGATTTGGCTTCAGCTCGACTAATTCCATTTAATTTTCCTGTAAGCATAAAAGTTTTATTTTTTAATACACCATCTTTATTATTCGAAATATTACTTAAAATTATTAGACTTCTGTTTAAATCAGACAAAACTTCTATATTTTTTTTGTTATTAAAATAATTTTTAATCGAATTGATTTGTGTCTCTCCAATTCCATCAATATTAGACAAATTTTCAATATTCTTATAATCAGATAATCTAAAAAAATTTACTGCAGATTTTAGATGTGTGGCTATAAGTTTGGCGTTTTCTTGTCCTATATGCCTAATACCCAATGAATATATAAACCTTTCAAGTGAAATTTTTCTCTTTTGCTCAATTGAAAATCTTAAATTTGAAACTGATAAATTGCCCCATCCTTCTAATTTTTCTATCTTTTTATAATCTAAGCTAAAAATATCTTGTGGTAATTTTATTAATTTTAAACTCCAAAAATTTTGAACTATTTTTTTTCCTAATCCATCAATATTAAAGGCCTCTTTTGAAACAAAATGTTTTATCTTTTCTATCGCAATTTTTTCACATTCATACCCTTCACTTGTACATCTTCTTACAGCATCTTTTTTTTTGGTTGTTTCATTAAAATCTTTAATAGTTTTGCTTCCACATGATGGACAATTAATAGGAAAGATAAATTTTTTTAAATTTTTATCTCTTTTTTTTAAATCAACCGAAACTACGTGGGGAATTACATCTCCTGCTCGTTCTACAGTGACAATGTCACCAACCCTTATATCTTTTCTTAATATTTCATCCTCGTTATGGAGTGTTGCATTAGAAACCATTACACCACCAATATTTACTGGTTTAATTTTAGCTACCGGAGTTAATGCCCCTGTTCTTCCTACTTGAATTTCAATATCTTGTATTTTTGAAACAGTATTATTAGCTGAAAATTTATGTGCAATAGCCCATCTAGGTGCATTAGCTGCAAAACCTAATCTTTTTTGTAGATCAAAATTATTCACTTTATAAACTATGCCATCAATATCAAAAGCTAACTCATTTCTTTTTTCTTCTAAATTTTTATGATTTAAAATTAGATTATTAATACCTGTAATTTTCTTATTAAAAGGATTTGTTTTAAAACCCCATAATTTTAGGTTATCTAAAAAATCTATTTGATTGTTGATACTCATATTTTTTACATACCCGAATGTATAAGCAATGAATTTTAAAGGTATCTTACGTGTAATATTAGGATCTTTTTGTCTCAAAGATCCTGAGGCTGCATTTCTGGGATTAGCAAATCTTTCATTAATTTTTTTAAAATCATTGTTCTCAATAAATACTTCTCCTCTTATATCAATTTGTTCAGGGAAATTTTTTTTTGTTATTAAAATTGGTATGTCTTTTATAGTTTTTAAGTTTTCAGTTATATCTTCTCCTTCTTTTCCATCACCACGCGAGAGTCCTTTTACAAATTTTCCATTAATATAAGTTAATGAAGCTGAAATACCGTCAATTTTTGGTTCTGCACTAAATTCAATACCACTGGAATTATCTAAACTTAAGAAATTTAATATTTTTTTTTCAAAATTGTTCA
>JAOIYV010000045.1 GCA_028226735.1 Candidatus Pelagibacter sp. | reverse complement strand
CTAATCTTCCTTTAGTAATTATTTTCTTTTCATCTAGTGCTACCATTCCTGTTTCAGATCCAGCACAAAGAATCTTATCTTTAGTAATTGTATACCTCATTGGACGAAGTCCGTTTCTATCAGTAGCAGCTATGACCCATTCATTATCAGTTCCAGCAATAGCTGCGGGTCCATCCCAAGGTTCCATTGTGCTATTTAAAAAATTAAATAATTGTTGATGATCTTTAGGAAGTGTCTTACTTTTTTTGGACCAAGCATCTGGAATTAACATTAGCTTCGCTAAAGGTGCCGGTTGACCTGAAATATTTAATAATTCAAATACACTATCTAAAGCTGCAGAGTCAGACGATCCAGCAGGTATTACAGGTTTTAAATTTTCCATATCATCAAATAGTGGACTTTCCATTTCTTGTTCATGTACTTTCATCCAATTATAATTTCCCTTCAAAGTATTTATCTCTCCATTATGAGCTATAGCTCTAAAAGGTTGCGCAAGGTCCCAACTTGGAGCTGTATTTGTAGAAAATCTTTGATGAAATATCACGTAACGAGATATGAATCTTTCATCTTTCAAATCTATATAAAAATCTGCAATTGACTCTGCCAAAAACATTCCTTTATAGATAATAGATTTGGAGCTAAGTGAACAAATATAAAATCCCTCTAATGCATTTTTAATAGCTTCTTTTTCTATTTTTCTTCTAGATTCATAAAGTTTACGTTCAAGCTCTTTGCCTACTAAACTTTTATTATTATTTTTAAAAAGTACTTGAGTAATTTCTGGTCTAGTAAAACCCGCTTTTTCTCCCAAAACTTTTGTATTTACAGGAACCTGTCTCCATCCATAAATACTAAAATTACTTTTGGTAAGCTCACTTTCAACTAAGGTTCTAGCATTCTCCTGTGCCTCATAATTGTTTCTTGGTAAAAAAATCATTCCTATACAAATTTCTGAACCATCATGTTTATGTCCTGTAAGTTCTATTTTTTCTGCAAAGAAATCGGAAGGAATTTCTAGGTGTATTCCTGCTCCATCACCTGTTTTTCCATCTGCATCTACAGCACCTCTGTGAAAAACTGCTTTTAAAGCATTAATTCCATATTCGACAACTTTTCTTGATTTTTTACCTTCTGTAGAGGCTATCAAGCCCACTCCGCAAGCATCGTGTTCCATGCTTTTAGAGTAAGCATGGCCATCCTCTAAAGTTTTACGATTTTTAAAATAGTTTTTCATTATGCTACTTTTACTGCTTTAGTTTCTTTTTTTTCTAAATACTTTCTTATAGACTCAGCAACATCTCTTCCATCTCTAATGGCCCAAACTACTAACGAAGCACCCCTTACTATATCTCCTGCTGCAAATACTCCTGATAAATTACTTTCCATTGTATCAAAATCAACTTTTAGAGTGCCCCATTTAGTTACCTGTAAATCATTTGAATTAAATAATTTTGGTAAATTCTCAGGATCAAACCCTAGGGCTTTTATAACAATGTCTGCTTTAATGTTAAATTCTGAATTATCTTGTATTTCTGGTTTTCTTCTACCACTTTCATCTGGCTCACCTAATCTTATTTTATCTACAACTAAACTTTCAACTTTATTTTTTCCTATAAATTTTTTTGGACTCGACAGCCAAACAAATTCAACACCTTCTTCTTCAGCATTTCCAACCTCACGAGCTGATCCTGGCATATTTTCTTTATCTCTTCTATATAAACATTTTACAGATTTTGCGTTTTGTCTTATAGAGGTTCTAACACAATCCATTGCAGTATCACCGCCACCTATTACAACAATATCTTTTCCTTCTGAATTCAAAGTTCCATCATCAAATAATTCAACTTTATCACCCAATCCTTTTTTATTTGAGGCTGTTAAAAATTCCATTGCTGGAAAAATGTTTGCTAAATCGTTACCTGGTAAATCCACCTCCCTGGCTTTATAAACTCCCGTTGCTATTAAAATTGCATCATGTTTTTCTCTTAACTGATCTAATGTAACATCCTTACCTACCTCAAAATTCTGTACAAAGTTTATACCACCCTGTTCGAGTAGTTTGGTTCTTCTCTCTACTGCAAATTTTTCTAGTTTAAAATTTGGTATTCCATAAATTAATAATCCACCAGATCTATCGTAACGATCATATATTGTAATTTGATAACCTAGTTTACGTAGTTGCTCCCCTGCAGCTAAACCAGCTGGTCCAGCTCCTATAATTCCGACACTTTGGCTTTTCTCACTCCTAACTTCAATCGGTTTGACCCAGCCTTCTTTCCAAGCTGTGTCTGTTATGTACTTTTCAACTGATCCTATTGTGACTGTTCCATGCCCTGACTGTTCAATAACACAATTTCCTTCACACAATCTATCTTGCGGGCAGATCCTTCCACAAACTTCTGGCATATTATTTGTACTTTGTGCTAGCTCATAAGCTTCTTTTACCCTTCCTTCAGCTGTTAATTTTAGCCAGTCAGGAATATTATTGCTTAAAGGACAGTGAACCTGACAAAATGGAACTCCACACTGTGAACATCTACTTGCCTGCTCGCCTGCTTTTTCCTGAATAAATTCTTTGTAAATCTCATTAAAGTCCTCTTTTCTATTAGAGACCCCTCTTTTAGGTGGGTTTTGCTGACCTATATTTACAAATTTGAGCATTTTATCTGACATTATTTACCCTTTTAAAAATTAACATATATTAAGGTTTTCAATAAAAAAAGATAATCTAGGACAATATATATGACCTTTATTTTATTAAAAGTCATTATTTACTGCATTTTTGTCTATTTTGCATACCTACTATGTTGTCATGGAATTGTTTTATTTAAGCGTTATTTAAGTTACCAAAGAAAATGCTAACGGCTATAATAGAAATTTTAATTCTGTCTCTTGTGCAAGGAGTTTCTGAATTTATACCTATAAGCTCTTCTGCTCAA
>JAOIYV010000044.1 GCA_028226735.1 Candidatus Pelagibacter sp. | reverse complement strand
GTTGTTTAATTTGCCAAGGACAATCTGTTTATGATTCTGAGTCAGAGTTTGCTTCTACAATTAAATTGATTGTTAATAAAAAAATTAATGAGGGCCTCAAAGAAGATAGAATATATGAGTTTTTGAGAGACAAGTACGGTGATTGGATAATTTATGATCCAAAACTAAACAAAAACACTTATATTTTGTGGTTATTACCGTTATTGTTATTTTTAATAGGTGGTGCAATAATATATAAAAACTTAATAATAAAAAAATATGAATAATTTTTTATATAAATTTTTTTTAGCTACAGTTGTAACATTATTTTTGTTACCTATTAATGCTGAGGAAATAAAAAATGATAGTGATCATCAGTATAATTTTTATACTGGTAATTTTGATTTTAGTGATGATAAGCAAAAAGCAATTTTATTTGGATTCCAACATCAAAACGAAACATTAGAAAGAAAAACGTTTTTAGGAAATGTATCTCCAATAACTGGTGGTTTTATAACAGAAAATTCAGCAGCATACATTTATACTGGGGTAGAGTGGAATTATGACATGGGTGGAAAAATGACTTTTACACCTAGTTTTGCACCTGGACTTTATAGTGAAGGAGATGGAAAAGATTTGGGTCATGTTTTAGAATTTAAAACAGAATTACAAGCCTCTTATGCTATTTCAGAAAGCTCAAGTTTAGGCATGTCGTACAATCATATATCTAATGCAAGTTTAGGAGATAAAAACCCTGGGGCAAATAGTTATATGTTTAATTTTCTTAAAAACTTTTAATATTTAATTAATGAACTTAAAAGACTGTCACAATTTTAGTGATTTTCGTAAATTAGCTAAAAAAAAATTACCCTCTCCAATATTTCATTATATTGATGGTGCTGCAGATGATGAAATAACATATCAGAGAAATACAAGTGCCTTTGATGATGTTGACTTAGTTCCAAATGTTTTAAGAGGAGTTGAGAATGTTGATTTATCAACTACTATATTTGGGAAAAAATTAGATTTACCTTTTTACTTAGCGCCAACTGCTTTACAAAGATTATTTCATTATGATGGTGAAAGAGCAGTTGGAAAAGCAGCTAAAAAATTTAATACTATGTTTGGTGTTTCAGCACTTGCTACTGTTAGTGTAGAAGAAATATCTTCTTTGATTGATACTCCAAAGATGTTTCAGTTTTATTTTCATAAAGACAGAGGTCTTAATGACTCTTGTTTAGAAAGAGCAAAAGCAGCTAAGTTTGATGTTATGGCATTGACAGTTGATACTATAACAGGTGGAAATCGTGAGAGAGATTTAAGAACTGGGTTTACATCACCTCCAAAGCTTAAACTTTCAAGTCTTTTTAGTTTTGCCACAAAACCTATGTGGGGGATAAACTATTTAACAAAAGGTAAATTTGAATTGCCACATCTTCAAGATTATGTCAAAGAAGGCACAGACACCAATACTTCAATAGGAAATTACTTTTCTACTATGTTAGATCAATCCATGAACTGGAAAGATGCTGAAAAACTTTGTTCTCAATGGGGTGGTCATTTTGCACTTAAGGGAGTAATGAGTGTTGAAGATGCAAAGCGCGCAGTTGATATTGGTTGTACGGGTATAATGGTTTCAAATCATGGTGGAAGACAGCTTGATGGATCTAGAGCTCCTTTTGATCAGTTAGCAGAAATTGTTGATGCTGTTGGAGATAAGCTTGACGTAATTTGTGAAGGTGGAATTCATAGAGGAACTCATATGCTGAAAGCGTTATCTTTAGGTGCAAAAGCATGTTCCGGAGGAAGATTATATCTTTACGCTCTGGCAGCTGGGGGACAAGTAGGTGTAGAGAGAGCTATTGAAAAGTATAAGGCTGAATTAGTAAGAGATATGAAATTGATGGGTTGCAATAAAATTAGTGACCTGAATAGAAATAACTTAAGATTTAGAAGTTAGTGAATTTAAAAGACTGTCATAACTTTGATGATTTTAGAAAATTAGCTAAAAAAAAACTACCTTCACCAATTTTTCATTACATTGATGGAGGTGCAGACGATGAAACGACTCTTAGAAGAAATACTGAGTCTTTTAATGACTGCGATTTAGTTCCAAACATACTTGCAAGTGTTGGTAAACCAGATTTATCAACAACACTTTTTGGAAAAAAAATTAAAATGCCAATCTTTCTTTCACCCTCTGCAATGCAAAGACTTTACAATCATGAAGGAGATTTGGCATCTGCAAGAGCAGCTGAAAAATTTGAAACATTTTATAGTATGTCTACGATGGCAAATAATACTATTGAAGAAGTTTCTAATATTTCAAGTGGTCCAAAATTATTTCAACTTTATGTTCATAAAGATCAATCTATCACAGACGATTTAATAGATAGATCTAGAAGATCAGGATTTGATGCAATGTGCTTAACAGTTGATACTTTAGTTGCAGGTAATAGAGAGAAAGATCATAGAACAGGCTTTACCACTCCTCCAAAACTTACGTTACAAAGTTTAGTGAGTTTTGCTATGCATCCTCAATGGGTGTTTAATTATTTTACTCATAAAAAATTTGAATTATCAAACGTTTCAAAGAAAACAGATAAAGGAACAAATATTTCAAAATCAGTTATTGAATATATAAATGAACAATATGATCCTGCTATGAATTGGAAAGATGCAGAATATTGTGTAAAAAAATGGAATGGTCCATTTGCTCTTAAGGGTGTTATGTCAGTTGAGGATGCAAAAAGAGCAATAGATATTGGTTGCACAGCCATAATGGTTTCAAATCATGGAGGAAGGCAACTAGATGGATCAAGATCACCTTTTGATCAGGTTTCAACTATTAGAGAAGCTGTTGGAGACAAACTTGAAATAATCTTAGATGGTGGAGTAAGAAGGGGAACTCATGTTTTAAAAGCTTTAGCAGCAGGAGCTACAGCTTGTAGCTTTGGTAAAATGTTTCTGTTTTCTTTAGCTGCGGGTGGCCAATCTGGTGTGGAACGTCTATTACAAAATATGTATGATGAAATAAATAGAAATATG
>JAOIYV010000043.1 GCA_028226735.1 Candidatus Pelagibacter sp. | reverse complement strand
GTGATATTCATCAGTGATATTTAAAGCAAGTCCGTTTTGAACAAAAATTGCATAATTAATATTATTTTTAATAAGAAGATCTTTTGCAAAATGTGCAAATATTTCAGGTAGTATTACAAAATCTTTTTTTTTATCAAAGTTAAAATTATTTTTAAGAACAACATTGTTGTTAAACCATTTACCTTTATAAAACTTATCAATAGAAATTTGTTTAAATTTCCACCCACTATGACTTTTTTTGTGATTGATATTTATTAATTTATCAAAAGAATTTTTCCATTTTGAGGTTTTTTTCTTTTTGATAAAAATAACCTTACTAGTAAAATTTTTTTTTAATTTATTAATTATTTCTGAATGTTGTAGGATAACGTTAATACCACCAGCAGGTCCTTTTTCAGATGGTACTAAGTATATTAAATTTATCATTTTATTTTTTTATAAAGACTAAAACTTTTTCATTTCTCCAACTTGCATTAAAATTATTGTAATTTATAGACTCAATAAAAAATATATCGTTAAATTCTTTTCTAAGATAATTTAGTTCATTATAATAGTTATATTCATTGTATTTTTTTACATATTTATAAATATCTTCTATTATTAAGATCCCATCTTTTTTAAGAAATTTATAAGTTTCTTTTATTATGTTAATTTGATGCTCAAATATATGGGTGCTATCATCTATGATTATATCGAATTTACTTTTAGTTTTAGAAAAACTTTTTTTTATAATTTCTCTTTTTGATACATCAGTCGCAAAATAGAAAGTATTTTTAAGTTTGTTTTTTTTAGCCTTAATAATTTTTTTTTTATCAAATTCAAAAGCATAGATTTTAGAATTTTCAAAATATTTTCTCCAAATTTTTGTTGAGCTATTTTCTTCAATACCAATTTCAGCTATATTAATTTTTTTATTTTTTAAATTTGCGAAAAGAATAGTATAAATCCCTGTAAAACCACTTCTGTGTCCTTTTTCATTTAAAGGTGATTTGTTTGTTGGATATTTTTTTCCAAGTAAACAAAGTTCTGTATTTGATAAAGATGAATCTATAAAAAATTTATTAAATGATTTATTTTCATTTTTAATTAAGTATCGTCTAGTTTTCTTTGCGTATGTTAATTTATATTTTTTTAATTCAGAAAATCTTGGCAAAAGGTAAATACCTATTTTTTGGAAAAATGGATTAATTATTTTAATAAAATTAATTATAAGGTGTTTATTAATATTTCTATATATTTTCTTTATATTACTCATCATACTTATATTGTTTTACAAATATTAATTTTAAAACCAATAATATTTTTCATTTTAAGATAATAACTAATTTATTTCTTTTCTAAGTTGTTCGAGTTTTATTTTTTTTTGCAAACTTCTATTTTTATCATACAGAAGATTAAATTTAATTTTTTTATTTGTTTTGATTGTAATTTTTTTTGCATTTCTCACTTCTAAATTATCTGCAACTGCACTTATTGGTCTTTTTAATGGGTTTAAGTTGCTTATTGTAATTTTTGAACTATCGTTAACTATTTTTCCTTTCCATCTTCGTGGTCTAAATGGGCTGATTGGAGCAATCGATAATTTTTTTGAGTTCAAGCTCAGTATCGGACCATGAACTGAAAGGTTGTAAGCTGTGCTACCTGCTGGTGTAGAAACCAACACACCATCAGAAACTAATTTTTTAATTATTTGTTTTGAGCCATGTTTTATTGACAATGATGCAGCCTGTCTACTTTGTCTAAGCACTGAGACTTCATTAATAGCTAGAGATTTCTTAATTATATTATTTTTATTTTTTACAATCATTTCTAATGGTGATATTGAAATCATGTTAGCTTTTGACAAATTTTTAATAATATTTTTATATGAAAATTTATTCATTAAAAATCCATAATTTCCTGCATTAATTCCATAAAAAAGTTTATTTGGATCTTTATTCTTTTTTAATGTTTCCAGCATAAATCCATCACCTCCAATAACAATTACTAAATTATGTTTATGGAAAAGATAATTATTAATTTTTTTAATCAATAAATTTTTAATTTTTAAAGATTTTTTATTCTTATCAAAAATAATTTGTGGTTTATTTATCATTGGTGCCCTCGGCCAGACTCGAACTGGCACTCCGCAAGCGGCAAGGATTTTAAGTCCTTTGTGTCTACCAATTTCACCACGAGGGCATTCCAATTTGTCATTCTTATAACTCACTTTATTTATAACTCAACCTTGTAAACAAAAGCAAATTAATATGGTGTATGACCCAAGTCATCCGAGGGGTCCCATATGGAAGTCAAAATAAGCTTACTTTTAAAAGGTCGTATACCCCTATTATACAAAGGGGTCTTATTACTAATGTCAAAAATTGAGTCTATTTCTTAATAATTTTTTTATTAATGTAAATGAACTAAAATTGATTATTATAAAAATATGAATAAAAAAATTTTAGTAATTGCACCACATCCAGACGATGAAGTTCTAGGTGCAGGAGGTATTTTAGCAAAATCTAAAAAGTTCGGCTATAAAACAAAAGTATTAACAATTTGTACTAATTTTGCCCCTCCTATTGAAGAAAAAAAATTAATCAATAGTTTGAAAGAAGCAAAAAAAGCCCACAAAATTTTAAAAGTTAATGAAAGTATATTTTTTAATATTCCTGCACTCACAGTTGATAAAGTGCCTACTGAAATCTTAACAAGTAGAATTTATAATGAAATAAAAAATTTTAACCCATCAATTGTTTTGATACCTTTTCCCGATATGCACCAAGATCATAAAACAGTTTTTAACCTATGTATGGCTGTTACAAGACCTAAGGGAATAGGAAAAAAAATTTCTTTAGTTGCTTGTTATGAGGTACCATCAGCTACTTATTATAATGCACCTCAAATTGAACCTAATTTTTATCCAAATTGGAATGTAGATATAAGTTATTCTATTAAAAAAAAAACTAATGCATTAAAAGAATACAAATCAACTCTTCATAAAAATGAAACTGCAAGATCAACAAAAGCAATTAATTCGTTAGCAGTATTTAGAGGATCACAAGTTGGTTTTAATTATGCAGAATCTTTCTACAT
>JAOIYV010000042.1 GCA_028226735.1 Candidatus Pelagibacter sp. | reverse complement strand
TCAATTATTTTGGAGTTTCTAATATCATTACAATTTTCTTTAAATGACAAGCCCATAACCAATACTTTTTTTTTATTTAAATTAATATTATTTTTATTTGATATTTTTTTTACTCTATTAAAATATATAGAGCTCATGCTATCGTTGATTTTTCTGCCAGATAAAATTATTTTTGGTGAATAATTTAAATTTTTTGCTTTATAAGTTAAATAATAAGGATCAACTCCTATGCAATGGCCACCTACCATTCCTGGCTTAAAATCAATATAATTCCACTTAGTTTTTGCAGCCTCTATAACCTGTCTAGTATCAATACTTAGCTTATCAAAAATTATAGATATCTCATTTATTAGAGCAATATTTAAATCTCTTTGAACATTTTCAATTATTTTTGCTGACTCAGCGATTTTGATATTTTTAACAGGAAATGTGCCTGCTTTTATTATCTTAGAATAAACATAATTTATTAATTTTAGTGTTTTAGCATTTGAGCCGCTTACAATTTTTTTTACATTTGTAAGATTGTGAGCTTTGTCTCCTACATTAATTCTTTCAGGTGAGTATCCACAAAAAAAATCTTTATTATATTTTAATCCTGAATACTTATTAATAATTGGTACACATATATCCTCAGTGCAACCAGGATAAACTGTAGACTCATATACAATCACTGAATTTTTTTTTATAATCTTTGATAAATTTTTTGTTCCATTTATAAGAATTTTTAGATCTGGTTCTTTATTTTTTTTAATTGGTGTTGGCAATGTTACGATAAAAAAATTACAATCTGACAAATTTTTAATATCACTTGTTAATTTTAATTTTTTATTATGAGTTAAATTTTTTTTTTTAACTTCAAAGTTTCTATCTTTTTTTTCTTTAAGTTCAATTACTCTTTTTTTATCTAAATCATAACCTACAACATTGGTAATTTTACTAAACTCTATTGCCAGAGGTAAACCAACATATCCCAAACCAATTATTCCAATTTTAATATTTTTTATATTCACAGCTATTTATAATAATCTTTATACCAATCTATAAAATTTTTGATTCCTTTTTTAACATCTGTTTTTGATCTAAATTTTATCTCTTTGCAAATTTTGTCTGTGTTTGAAAATGTTGCCTTAATATCACCCTTTTGTAATTTTAAGAAATTTTTTTTTGCTTTTTTACCTAAATATCTTTCTATTTCTAATATATATTTCATTAAAGATATTGGTTTATTATTTCCAATATTAAAAATTCTAAATGGGCAATTACTTGATGAAGATTGAGGATATTTACTATTCCAAGATTTATTTCTCTTAGGTGTATTATTGACTGCTGAGATTATCCCACTCACTATATCATCTATGTATGTGAAATCTCTTAAATGATTACCGTAATTAAAGACATCAATTTTTTTATTATTAATTATATTTTTTGTAAATTTAAATAATGCCATATCAGGTCTTCCCCAAGGACCATATACTGTAAAAAATCTCAACCCGGTAGTTGGTAAGTTAAATAAAGAGCTATAAGAATGCGCCATCAGTTCATTCGATTTTTTTGTAGCTGCATACAGTTGAATTGGATGATCAGTACTATAATTTTCTTTATAAGGCAGGTTTGTATTTGCCCCATATACACTGCTTGTACTGGCATAGACTAAATGTTTTACTTTATACTCTTTACATAAGTCTAAAATATTAAAAAAACCATTAATATTATTTTTTATATAAACTTCCGGGTTTGTTATAGAATATCTTACACCTGCTTGAGCTGCTAAATGAATAACTTTTTTAAATTTATACTTCTTAAAGATTTTAGTAATAAATTTTTTATTGTTAATATCATCTTTAAAAAAAATAAAATTTTTCTTTTTTTGATGTAAAATTTGTATTCTTTTTTTTTTTAATTTAACATCATAATAATTATTTAAATTGTCAATTCCAAAAACTTTTTTATTTTTATCAATAAGTTTTGATGCTGTATGAAAACCAATAAATCCGCCTACGCCAGTAATTAAAATCGACATTTGCTAACCTCTACTTTTTTATTTTGCATCTAAAGATATTTTTCTTAATATAATTTCTGAGATAAGCTTATATCCCTCTGGTGTATAATGTCCAAATTTTCTAAATGGAAAAAGACTCAATTGATCGTCAATTTTAACAAATAACTCTTTATGCATATCAATTAAATTTATTTCATTTTGCTTAATTATATCAATTACTTCAGAATAGTGGTGAAGCTGATTATCTCCAGTTTTATATCTATAGTATGATGGAAGATACACTAGGTGAAATTTAATTTTTTCATCAGACAAGTATTTTTGGGTAATCTTAATTATTTTTTCAAAATTTTCAAAACTTTCATTTTTTAATTTAGGAGCTGCATTTGTGAATTTAAAGTTAAATATCTCAGAAAATTCCAATCTTAACTTTGTAAACTTTAAATGATATCTAAATTTATCAAATATTGATTTCAATGTAATCTTTTTTTTTGTTAAGTGATTGTCAATTCTTGATTTTAAATACTCTTTCAGAAACAAATCACTTTCAGATTGTCTATTTTGTAAATTTTGTGTGAATTTCGGATTTATATATCTTTGTAAATTTTCATTTGAAATTTCAGCATCTAAATCTGTAAGATCATTTCCTTCATAATAAAACCAAACTAGATTTTTAATTTTTCTATTTTTAGAAAATTCTTTCATTATTGCTAATTCTATTAACGGACCAGAACCCTGCATGCCTAAATTCATAATTTTTAAGTTTTTGTTAATCTCTGAGCCTAATAACTCTAAATTGCCTTTAATATTAAATTCATTATTCACACATAAACCATGCGTGTATGAGTCACCAATCAACAATATATCTATTATTTTTTCATCCCAGATAGCATTATTATTATTAAATCCATATCTATCGGTTTGATATTGAATCAAATTTTTACTTTCATTGCACATCAATGTCTGTGTATTTGATATTCCTGATAATGGCAGAAAATTATTATTTTGTTGGTCAGAATAATCTAAAAACATGCCAGGTGATAATTGAAGAGTTACATTTTCTTTATTTTTTAATTTATCAAGGTAAATATTTTCTAATGCATCTTTATTTTTTTTTTC
>JAOIYV010000041.1 GCA_028226735.1 Candidatus Pelagibacter sp. | reverse complement strand
CTAATTTGTTATTATCAAAGTTTATTCCACCATCTATTTCTATATCGAAATTTAATTTTTTTTCTTCTCGTATTATTCTTAAGTCTTTAATTTTATCCAATACTTCAGGCATAAATTTTTGTCCACCAAACCCAGGGTTTACACTCATAATTAAAATTAGATCTAAATCTTTTAAATGATCTGTTACTAAATTAATTTTTGTTTCGGGGTTTAATGAAACACCAACCATTTTATTAAGTTTTTTTATATGATCAATCGACTCTTTTAAATTATCAGTAGCTTCTGGATGAATTGTTATAATGTCAGCACCTGCATCAGCATAATCTTTAATATATTTGTGAACAGGTGATATCATCAAGTGAACGTCAAATGGTAATTTAGTGTATTGTCTTAGAGCCTTAATAACAGGAGGTCCCATAGTTAAATTAGGAACGAAATGACCATCCATCACATCAACATGAATCATGTCTGCCCCTCCTTCTTCAAGTCTTTTAATTTCAGACCCTAATTGACTAAAATCAGCTGATAAAATTGAAGGTGAAATTTTTATATTTTTCATTGATTACTATAATACTAGTATCAATTTTATTTTTTAATTTGAATTAATTTTTACCAAAAATTCGATAAATTTCTGCAGCAATTTCACTTTCTAAAGGAAAAGACAACATTCCCATGACAGAATAGCCTAATAGATAAGGCATAAGGTAAAATCTAATCATATAGAAGAACCAAGCTACATAAAGTGGTACAAGAAAAGGGATAATAAAAGTTGGAGTTAATGGTTTAAATAAACGTATTAGAGGGTTTGTTAATTTTACAAATGCTTTCATAAAAAAGAATTCTGAATTTTCTTTTTGAAAAATGTTCATTGCTACCCTTCCAATTAAAGTCCACATAATAAGACCCAGAATATAATCAAGTATAAGTATAGCGGGATGAATATCAGGCATAAATATAAAAAGGAATTTTAATTTTTAACTTAACTAAGGGGTGAAATAAATCACCCCTTAGTTAATAATTTAATTAGTGTTGTTTTCCCAGAACGGTTTTACCGCTAGGAATACGAACTTCATCAACCATTGCCATAGTTTTCGCATCTGGAGCTTTTGTTAGTAAACTAACAACAACCATAGACACCAAACTAACCAATGATCCAATTATACCGAATGTAAGTTGAGTTACACCCCATATTGGAGTTCCACCAGTACGTACGTGGATTAAATACCAAGTACCAGCTGCTAAACCTAGTAGCATACCTGCAACAGCACCTTGTGCGTTTGCTCTCTTCCACCATACACCTAATACAAGTGGGAAGAACAATCCTGACATTGCAAAGTCAAAAGCCCAGATTACTGAACCTAAGATACCTTGAATTTCAAGAGCTGCAATAGTTGCTCCAGCAAAACCAATTAATACAAGTAATACCCTTGCAACAATTAGCCTTTTCGCAGTTTCTGCTTTTGGATCAATGATCTTGTAGTACAAGTCATGAGATAAAGCATTTGCAATCGCTAGAACTAAGCCATCAGCTGTTGACATGGCAGCAGCCATACCTCCAGCAGCAACTAGACCTGAGATTACATAAGGCAATCCAGCAATTTCTGGAGTTGCTAACACAACGGCTTTACCACCCATGAAAAACTCATTTAATTCAAGCGTTCCATTTCCGTTAAAGTCGCTAACAAACATCAGATTTGCTTGGTTCCAGTTTTGGTACCAGTCTATTGCCTGAACATCAGTTATTGATTTACCAATAATTCCTGTCGCAAGGTTTGGATCAATCAATGATAGTTTTGACAACGTTGCTAACATTGGCGCAGTTGAGTATAACAAGAAGATGAAAAGTAGCGACCATGCTACTGATCTTCTAGCTGATTTAACACTCGGAGTAGTAAAGTATCTCATCATAACGTGAGGCAAAGAAGCTGTTCCTGCCATCATACAAATTGCTAGAGAAATAAATCCCCAGTTTGTTCCGTTAACTGATGAGTGTGCTTTAGTTATTCCAGCTAAACCTTTTGGTACTGTAGCTAAGTCGGCAGCAGAGTTTTTAACAAACCCAAACTGACCTTCTAATTCAGCAATTCTAGCCACCTCATCTCCCAACATTAAATGTGGGAAGAATCCAGCACCCATTTTGTTACTGATCCAGAACACAGGAAGTAAGTAAGCAATAATTAAAACTATATATTGCGCAACTTGCGTCCATGTAACCGCTCTCATTCCACCAAGCATTGAACACATCAATATACTTGCTAATCCAACATACACAGCTAATTTAAAAGGAATATCTAGTGCTACTGATGCAATAGTTCCTGTTGCGTTAATTTGTGCAGTCACATAAGTGAATGAAGCTACTGTTAATACTAATACCGCAGAAAGTCTTGCTAAGTTACCACCGTATCTTGTACCGATAAAATCTGGAACTGTGTAACAGCCAAATTTTCTTAAGTAAGGTGCTAACAAAGAAGCCACAAGTACATATCCACCTGTCCATCCAACTAGAAGCGCCATATATCCATAGCCCTTGAAGTAAATACCACCTGCCATTGCAACGAATGAAGCACCAGACATCCAGTCTGCTGCAGTAGCCATTCCGTTGAATACAGTAGGAACTTGTCTTCCTGCTACGTAATATGCGTCTACCTGAAGTGTACGTGATAACCAACCGATTATCGCATAGATAGCAACTGTGAATATTACAAAAGAAATTCCTATTGCTTTTGCAGATACTCCTGCTTGTTCAAGAATCGCCATTAGAATTATGAAAGCTAAAAATCCACCTGTGTAGATTCCATAAACTTTTGGTAGATTGTCTATAAATTTACCTTTAATCATTAGTCATCCTCTCTTTCAGTATAACCAAATTCTTCATCTATTTTCTCTTGTCTACCAGCAAACCAGAAAATCAAAATTACGAATGCTAATAATGATCCCTGACATGTCATATAATATGACAGTGGGTATCCAAAAGGTTTAAAGCTAGATGCTTCCATTTCGGCTCCGAAAAAAAAGATGCCAATTGAGAATACAAACCAGATCGCTAAGGTAACAAATAGCAAACCTCTAGTTTTTTCCCAGTGTTGTGATTGTTTCGACATTTTTTACTCTCCCTATAGGTTAAAAACGAAACCATACATATAATAG
>JAOIYV010000040.1 GCA_028226735.1 Candidatus Pelagibacter sp. | reverse complement strand
AGGTAATACCTGGCGGGGGAAACCCTAGGGATAGTGCCACAGAAAATAAACCGCCATAACATGGCAAGGGTGAAAAGGTGTGGTAAGAGCACACCGGTTCTATTGGTAACAATGAACGCTGGAAAACCCCACTGGGAGCAAGACTAAGTAGAGATGACATTGTTGAAAAACTAAAAGCCGTCTTTGGCTAGTTATCAGGGTTAGTTGCTTGAGCTTAAGAGTGATCTTAAGCCTAGAGAAATGATAAGTTTAAACGACAGAACCCGGCTTATAGTTTATCTGGCAAACTTATTCACAGATTAATTTTATAGAATATTAAATGTTCACGTTTTGATTCATTATTGAGTCACTTCTGTTCCCAATTTTCATTTCTAGAGTGAAAAATAAAATCGTCAAATAATTGATTTATAACTTAATAATGATAGCAACATATGAGGGTATTCTCTATAAAATTGAGCAAAATGAACATATTGACTCTGGCTTAAAAAACCCATATTGTCCCATATATTCCCAAATAAGGAATTTATGAGATATAAAAAATATGTTTTTATCTACTTACGAGAACAAATTGGACAAAAAGGGAAGGGTGTCAGTGCCAGCTAGCTTTAGATCTTACCTTTCTAACATAGGTTACAATGGTATTATTTGTTATCCATCATTTAATAACTCTTCTATTGAAGCATGTTCTCAAGACAGAATTGAAAAACTTTCAAGCAGCATAGATTTACTTAGCCCATTTGAGGAAAAAAGAGATTTTTTTGCAACTGCTATTTTATCTGAAAGCATTAACTTACAATTTGATAGTGAGGGTAGAATTTCACTTTCAACAAAATTATTAAAACATGCAAAAATTAAAAGTAGTATGTTATTTGTAGGTCAAGGACAAACATTTCAAATTTGGGAGCCAACAACATTCGAAAAATTTAAGGTAACTGCAAGAAAAAAAGCAAATATTAACCGTGCAAGCCTTAAATGGGAAAAACATTTTAATAATAATGAGGGGAAATAAACATGACAATTAACTTTAAAACACCAGAAATAAAAGAGTTACAACCAAGACTATTAGTTTTAGGAGTTGGCGGGGCAGGTGGAAATGCAATAAACGAAATGATAGATAACGGTTTACATGGCGTAGAATTTGTTGCTGTGAATACAGATGCACAAGACTTAAAACACAGTAAAGCAAAAGCTAAAATACAAATCGGATTAAATTTAACAAAAGGATTAGGAGCAGGAGCAAAACTTGATATTGGCCAAGCAGCTGCAGATGAGTCTTTAAACGAAATTATAAATACATTACAAGGATCAAATATGGTTTTTATTGCTGCAGGTATGGGTGGTGGAACTGGAACTGGTGCTGCGCATGTTATTGCTAGAGCTGCTAAAGAACTAAATATATTAACAGTAGGGGTTGTTACACTTCCTTTCTTATACGAAGGACCTTCAAGAATGAGAAGAGCTCAACAAGGACTTGAAGAATTAAGAAAACATGTTGATACAATTATTGTAATTCCAAATCAAAATTTGTTTAAGATTGCAAACGAACAGACTACTTTTAAAGAATCGTTCAACTTATCGAATAATGTTCTGATGCATGGAGTGCAAAGTGTAACAGATTTAATGGTACGACCAGGTATAATAAATTTAGATTTTGCTGACGTTGAAACTGTAATGGCTTCAATGGGTAAAGCTATGATGGGAACAGGTGAGGCCGAAGGCGAAGGAAGAGCGATGAAGGCTGCGGAAATGGCAATAAGCAATCCTTTGATTGATGATTATACACTTAAAGGTGCAAAAGGATTATTAGTTAATATTACTGGAGGTGAAGACCTTAAGCTTTTTGAAGTTGATGAAGTTGTTAATAAAATAAGATCTGAAGTGGATGCTGAAGCAGAGGTTATTATTGGTGCGATAACTGACACATCTCTTGATGGCAAGATAAGAGTTTCAATTGTTGCTACAGCACTTGATGGCCAGCAACCTGAAGGTAAATCTGTAATCAATATGGTTCATAGAATACAAAATAGAAACCCTGGTTATTCTGATTTTACAAATTCAGGTTCAGCACAGTCTTTTAATTTTTCAACGACAATGTCAAACCCAACAATACATGGTGCAAATGCATTGAAGTTAGAAAATGAGATTATTTCAGAACCAGAAAGCTCTTCTTCATCTCAAATGATCAATAATCAAGAAGTTGATATAGAGAGCGTTGTTGAAAATAATCAAGAAAATGATCATGAGCAATCTTTTGCAGAAGAAGCCCTAAATAATATAGGTGTAGCTGAAGAAGATAATTTGGCAGAAACAGAAAATAATGTTTCTAATGGTTTAGAAAATTTTGGTGTAGAAGAAGAATTGGCTCCAGATTTATTTAACTCAGACGATGATAGCAGAGAATCTCAAGATTTATTATCTACAGAAATAGATGAGGAAAATTCAGAAGATGATGATTTAGAAATTCCAGCATTTTTAAGAAGACAAAAGAATTAATGGTCTTTGAAAAAATAAATGATAGCCACCATAATACCGGATGTGAAGAATCATTATCCAGTATTGCTAAGTGAATTAATTAGCATTATTACCCCTCAATATGGTGGCACATTTATTGACTGTACATTTGGTCAAGGTGGATATTCAAAAAAAATTTTAGAGTTTGCGGATACAAAAGTAATAGGCATTGATAGAGACTTAGAAAGTTTTAAAAAAGCTGAAGAAATTAAAAAAAAATTTGAAGATAGATTCCTATTTAAGAACATTAAGTTTAGCCAACTTATTAATCTGAAATTAAAAAGGGAAAATATAAAGGGAATAATTTTTGATTTAGGATATTCATACACACAAATAAAGGATCCCAATAAAGGCTTATCATTTGATCATATGGGTGATCTTAATATGAAAATGGGTATTAATAATTTTTCAGCAAATGAAGTAGTTAATAATATTTTGGAGAAGAAAAAGAAAGCAAAAGAATTGCTCATAATATTGTTGAAGATAGAAAATCTAGAAAAATAACTACTGAAGAGCTAGTAAGAATTATAGAGTCTTCAAAAAAGAAAAAAAACTACAAAACACATAGTGCAACAAAAATTTTTCAAGCATTAAGAATATTTGTAAATAAAGAGATCAGCGAGTTGATTTATGGTCTTATTAATGCTGCAAAGGTTGTTAAGAAGGATGGTATAATTGCAGTTGTGACATTTCATTCTTTAGAAGACAAGATTGTTAAATATTTTTTTAAAAGTTTGTCGGAAAATAAAAGTATTTCTAGATATGTACCAAAAAGTGAAGAG